>NZ_JACYNS010000009.1:0-61517 GCF_014839405.1 Frigoribacterium sp. CFBP 13605
GGGAGGCGGCCGGGCCGGAGGAGGCTCGGCGGTGGGCGCCGGGCGTCGGGCGTCAGGCGTCGGGCGTCGGGCGCCTCAGCGGGAGGCGCCTCAGCGGTAGTCGGCGGGCCAGGCGAAGGCCGGAGGCGCGGTGACGGTGTCGCCGATCGGCGCGAGCACGAGGTCGATGCGTTCGAAGTCCCGCAGCGGGATGCCGGCCGGGTCGGACGTGTAGGGGCTGCCGCCGACGAAGGTGTGCAGTTCGAGCCCGTCGTCGTGCCCGAGCGACCCGACCCCGCGTCCGTCGAGGGCGACGTCCCACTCGCTGAACAGTTGGCCCAGCACGAACGTCTCGCGGGTGGGGGACTCGACGTGCACGATGCCGCTCGTGTCGTGCGTGTGGATCTCGGCGGCGAACTTCGCGTCCGAGTCGTGCCCGATGTCGCCGGGGACGGTCACCGCCTGCCCGTCGACGGTGATCGAGAGGTGCGTGTGCACGTGCATGGCGAGGTCCTGGCCCCAGACGTTCTCGAGACCGGCGGCGGCGGCCCGGGTCTCGAGCCGGTCGGTGGCGGGTCGACCCCACGGAGGCGCGGTGACGGCCCCTCGGACGTTCAGCGGGTTGCCGCTCTGCACCACGGCCACCCCGACCCCGCCCGCCACGAGGACGACGAGGGCGAGCAGCCCCGCGAGCACCTCGCCCGACAGACGCCGACGAGGTCGGCGCGTACGGTCGCTCATCGGGTCGGACCGGCCTCGGCCTCGGAGGTGCTGCGGACGCGGTCCACGAGCTCGCGCCACGGCCCCGTGACCTGCTGCTCGGGCAGTTTGGCCTTGCGGGTGGGCCGGGTCTCGGCCGTGATGACCCAGACGAAGCGATCGGGCTGCACGGCCTGCGCGGCGGCCGGGGCCTGCGACCAGGGCACCTGGTCGATGAGGACGAGCCACGACTCGGTGTCGGGCTCGGAGTCGACGTCGACCGTCCAACTGCGGGTGAGACCGGCGAAGCCACCGGAGCGCGACACGGTGACCTTCATGGGCGCGATGCTACCCCGGCCGTGTCCGGGGCAGCAGGGTCTCGTGCCGGTCGGCGTCAGCTGGCCGGGGTGACCCCGACGCCCGCCCACCCGGCCGACGTCGCGCGGGTCTCGTCGGAGTCCGCTCCGTACCGTGTGGTCGCCGCCTCGACGGTGGCCGCCGCGAACTCCGCGAAGGTCGCCTCGGTCGACAGCGTGCCGCCGGTGAGCGTGTCGTACCAGATCTGCCCGGCCCGCAACCAGGCCTCGCCGCCGAGCGCCTCGGCGACGAGGTAGAAGGCCCGGTTGGGGATGCCCGAGTTGAGGTGCACCCCGCCGTTGTCGTCGGTGGTCTCGACGTAGTCGTCCAGGTGGGCGGGTTGGGGGTCCTTCCCGAGGACGTCGTCGTCGTACGCGGTGCCCGGGGCCTTCATCGACCGCAGCGCCCGCCCCTGCACCTCGGCGGTGAAGAGCCCTTCGCCGATGAGCCACGTCGCGTCGTCGGCGGTCTGCCCGAACAGGTGCTGCTCGACGAGCGCCCCGAACACGTCGCTGACCGACTCGTTGAGCGCACCCGACTGCCCCTGGTAGGTGAGGTTCGCGGTGTACTGCGTGACGCCGTGGGTGAGCTCGTGCCCGATGACGCTGACCGAGGCCGTGAAGCGCCCGAAGACTTCGCCGTCGCCGTCGCCGAACACCATCCGCTCGCCGTTCCAGAAGGCGTTGTCGTAGTCCTGGCCGTAGTGGACGGTCGCGTCGAGCGGCAGCCCGGCGCCGTCGATCGACGAGCGCCCGTAGACCTCGTGGAACAGCGCGTAGGTCGCGCCGAGAGCGTCGTACGCCTCGGTGGCGGCGACGTCGTCGGTGGCGGGTTCACCCTCGCCGCGGACGCGGACGCCCGGCAGCTCTTCGGTGCCCTGCGCGTCGAACACCGTGCGCTCGAGCACGGACTCTGCGCCGAGCGCCCCCCGGACGACCGGGGGAGTCGCGTTGCGGTCGACGGCCTCCATCGCGAGCAGGCCGTTGCGCGCCGCCCGAGGTGCCCGGTGCAGGCGGGGCGAATCGGCTTCGGCGAGGTGGGCGAGCAGGTACGGGGGGACGATGAACCGCGACATGCGTGCACTCTCGCACGCGCCTCCGACATCGGGCCCGACTGTTCACACGATCGTGACGTACCGGTCGGTCGCGCGTCGCGGGGACGGACGCAGCAGGCCTCGAGGGGCGGGGAGCGCCGTCCGCCCGACTACCGTTGAGGGCATGACCGTCACCGATGCCTCCTCGTTCGTCGACAGCAAGATCGCCGTCGTCCCCGACTTCCCGAAGCCCGGCATCCTCTTCCGCGACGTCACCCCGCTCTTCTCCGACGCCGACGCCTTCGCCACCGTGACCACGGCGCTCTCCGAGCCGTTCGACGGCGGGTTCGTCGCCGTCGCCGGCATCGAGGCGCGCGGCTTCGCGCTCGCCGGGGCCATCGCGATCGAGCAGGGCGTCGGCGTCCTCACGGTGCGCAAGGCGGGCAAGCTGCCCGGCGAGGTCCTCAGCGAGAGCTACGCCCTCGAGTACGGCGAGGCCACGCTCGAACTGCGTCCGAACCAGATCCCGGCGGGGTCGAGCGTCCTGATCGTCGACGACGTGCTGGCGACCGGCGGCACGGTCGAGGCGACCGTCACCCTGCTCGAACGAGCGGGTTACGTCGTGGCCGGCGTCGCCGTGCTGCTCGAGCTCGACGGTCTCGGTGGCCGGGCCCGCCTCGAGGGCCACGTCCCCGTGCACGCCCTGTCGTCCGCCCCCGCCTGACCTCTCGCGTCGGCCGCCGGGCGCCGGTGGCCGTCCGACCTCAGGCGAACGACCGAGCGGCCTCGAGCGCCCCGGGGAAGAGCAACCCCGCCCCGCCCAGCAGGCAGCCCAGGGCGACGAGCACGAAGAACCCGACCCAGACGACGCCCGGCACCCGGGTCAGCCCGGCGAGCTGGTCGGCGTCCGAGGCGGTCGAGCGTGAGCGCCGCCGGCTGCGCTGCAGCTCGAGCGACGCCCGCAGCGCGCCGAAGCCGAGGACCGACGTCACGACGAGTCCGAACACCGCCTGCCAGGTCGGGGACGCGAAGAACGTCACGGCGACGACGAGGGCGGCGCCCAGCAGCACCACCCAGAGCCCGAACCAGTTGCGGATCTGCACGAGCATCAGCGCGAGCAGCAGCAGCAGGGCCCAGAGCAGCCCGGCGGCGTAGCCGGCCGACAGCAGCCACGCGGCGCCCAGGGCGGCGATCGCGGGTGCGGTGTAGCCGGCGAGCAACGTGACGACCATGCCCGCCCCGGTCCGCGGCCCCTTCGACACGGTCAGGCCCGAGGTGTCCGAGTGCAGTCGGATGCCCGTCAGCCGACGACCGGTCAGCACCGCGGCGAGGCCGTGCCCGCCCTCGTGCACGACGGTGACGGCGTGCCGCACCGTGTGCCAGGTGCCCGGCAGCAGCACGAGCAGCAGGCCGGCGGCGACGCTGCCGAGCAGCCACGAGCCGGGCAGGGGGGCGGCGAGCTGGCTGATCCGAGCCCAGAGGTCGGTGAGTGCGTCCACCCGACGAGCCTAGGAGGCGCGGTGCGCGGGGTCGCGCACCGCGCCTCCTCGGCCCTGCCGCGGTCGCCCCCGGGGCGGGTCGTCCTCCAGGCTGATCTTCGGCCGTTCCGGGCGTCCTCCCACCGACCGGTGCCGCACCATGGACGGATGCGTCGCGCCGTCCTCCTCCTGCTCACCCTCGTCTACCTCGCCGGGGTCGCCTGGATGACCCTGCGACCGAGCGTCTACGACGCGGACACCGGGGCGTTGCTCTGGCGGGCGCTCGACGTCTTCGCCCGGCACGACGAGACCTCGTGGATCACCTTCGCCCGGGTCGAGGCCGCGGCGAACGTGGCGATGTTCGTCCCGATGGGCATGTTCCCGGCGCTCCTGCTGCCGAAGCGCTTCTGGTGGGTCGGCATCGTGGTCGGGTTCGCCGCGACGGTGGGCATCGAGACCGTCCAGGCGACGTACCTGTCGGCCACGCGCTTCTCCGACCCTCAGGACCTCGTCATGAACACCCTCGGGGCCGCGATCGGCGCGGCGTTCGTCGGACTCGTCCTGCCCCGGCGGCGTCGGGGTCGGGGACGGGGCCGATCGCGACAGGGGTCGGCGGCGCCCGTCTGGTAGGCTCCTCAGGTTGCCGTCTGAACGGCCGCGGAGAAAGAGAGCTCGCACATCCGGTGACGAGCACCGCGCAACGAACTGAAAGGGGATCCCTCCATGGCACTCGCACCTGACGTCAAGACCCGGATCATCGAAGAATACGCGACCCACCCCGGCGACACCGGATCCCCCGAGGTCCAGGTCGCCGTGATGACGCAGCGCATCCTCGACCTGACCGAGCACCTCAAAGAGCACAAGCACGACCACCACTCGCGTCGTGGCCTGTTGCTGCTCGTCGGCCAGCGCCGTCGCCTCCTGGGCTACCTGTCCAAGGTCGACATCGAGCGCTACCGCACGCTCATCGGTCGTCTCGGCCTGCGCCGCTAGTTCTCGCGCTCCGGACGTCTCGACGACGGCCCCCTCGGCACCCAGCTCCGGCTGCACGCCGAGGGGGCCGTTCTCTCGTTCCGGGGGAGGGGCGGTGCCCGTGCCCGAGGGCTGGGGCGGCGCTCAGTACCAGTTGTTCGCGACCGAGTGCGCCCACGCGGCGCACATCGTGCCGTAGCGGCCCTGGATGTACCCGATGCCCCAATCCACCTGGGTGCGGTAGTTCGTCTGCCAGTCCAGTCCACTCGAGGCCATCTTGTTGCCGGGCAGGGCCTGGGGGATGCCGTAGGCACCGCCCGACGGGTTGGTCGCGTTGGTGCGCCAGCCCGATTCTTTGTTCCAGAGCTGGACGAGGCAGGTGTACTCGGCCCCGGACCCGACCTTCGTGGCCGCGTAGGCCTTGGCGCCCGCCGGGTCGTTCACCGCTCCGGTCGGGGGAGGCGTCGCTCCGCCGGGACGTTCCGTGCCGGGGACGGTCGCCCCGCCCCCGGACGATCCACCACCCCCGGACGATCCGCCACCTCCGGACGATCCGCCACCTCCGGACGATCCGCCACGCGACGGCGCCTTCGCGGCGGCGGCGGCGGCCTGGGCCTTCGCCGCGGCCTCCTGCGCCGCGTACGCTTGCTGCGCAGCGATCCCGGCCCGGTACTGCTGTTCGAGCTCCGCCGTCGAGTCCTTCAGGGCGGCGAGCTGGGCGTAGAGGTCGGTCGACCTCTGGGTGGCGCTGGCCACCTCGGCGTCCGCGGTCGCCTGCGCCGCGGCGGCCTGGTCGGCCGCGGCCTGGGCGTCGCGCGCGAGCGAGTCGCGCCGGTCGGCCGCGGTCGTCGCCTGCTCGCTGAGGGACGACACCGTGTTGCTCGCGGTCGTGGCGTCGGCGAGCACCGTCTGCCACCGGTCGCCGAGCTGCGTGAGCGAGCCCAACTGGTACAGCGCGGCCCCGGGGTCGGGCGACGTGAAGAGGTCGGTGCCCAGGGTCTGCGTGCCGCCGGTGCGGAACAGGCTGCCGGCGAGCTGGCCGGCCTCCCGCTCCGCCGTGTCGGCGGTGGCCCGCGCACGCTCGGCGTCGGCCGAGAGCTCGTCCGCTCGCTGCGACGCCGCCGCGAGGTCGGACTGCGCCGCCGCGTCGGCCTGGTCGGCGAGGACCGCCTCGTCGCTGCGGTCGGACGCGGCCTTCTCGAGGCTGTCGAGCGACGCGTCGATCAGGTCGACCTGCGCCTGGGTCGCCGCGGCGTTCCCCTTCGCGGCCTCGACCTGGGCCCAGGTCGGGTACCCCGCGGCGGACGCGGCGGACGGCGCCACGAGCGTCGTCAACACGAGAGCCAAGGAGGCGCCGGTCGCCACCGCGAGGCGGCTCGCGCGACGATCCCGGCCGGACCTGTCGTGAGCACGCATGGAGACGACCCTAACGCCGTCCCCCCGGAACCGCGCCTCCCCGTCCGGGCGACACCCGCGTCGCGGACCCCGGCCGGACGGGTCCGAGTGCTAGGATCGCGCTCGGAGCAGGCCGGTACGGCTGCTGGTCACCGGTGGTGACAGGCGGAATGCCCCGACCGACGCCGAGCGTCCGGGTCGGGTGCGGGGTCCGACCGTTTCTACTGTTGGCCAGACGTGCCACCGCCTCCGTCGCGTTGTTGCACGTGCATGTCGCCATGCCGTCCACGCCGCCCGCTCCGGTACACATCGATGCCCACACGGGGCCTCGATGCAAAACAAAGAGGAGTAGCCCCCACATGGAGGGTCCAGAGATCAAGTTCGGCGAAGCCGTCCTCGACAACGGCAAGTTCGGCAAGCGCACCATCCGATTCGAGACCGGTCGTCTCGCCCAGCAGGCTCAGGGAGCCGTCGCTGCCTACCTCGACGAAGACACCATGCTTCTGTCGGCCACGAGCGCCAGCAAGAAGCCGAAGGACAACTTCGACTTCTTCCCGCTCACCATCGACGTCGAAGAGCGTTCGTACGCCGCGGGCAAGATCCCCGGCTCGTTCTTCCGCCGCGAGGGTCGCCCCTCGACCGAGGCCATCCTGGTCTGCCGCCTCATCGACCGGCCGCTGCGTCCCTCGTTCGTCGAGGGTCTGCGCAACGAGGTCCAGGTCGTCATCACGGTGCTGAGCATCGCTCCCGACGAGTTCTACGACGCCCTCGCGATCAACGCGGCCAGCGCCTCCACCCAGATCTCGGGTCTGCCGTTCTCCGGCCCCATCGCCGGTGTGCGTCTCGCCCTGATCGGTGACCAGTGGGTCGCCTTCCCCAAGGCCAGCCAGCTCGCGGACGCCGTCTTCGACCTGACCGTCGCGGGCCGTGTCGTCACCGACGCCGCCGGCAACGAGGACGTCGCGATCATGATGGTCGAGGCCGAGGCCACCGAGCACGCCTGGGGTCTCATCCAGGGCGGCGCCACGAAGCCCGACGAGGCGATCGTGGCCCAGGGCCTCGAGGCCGCCAAGCCCTTCCTCAAGCAGCTCGTCGACGCCCAGGCGACGATGGCCGCCCAGGCCGCGAAGGAGATCGCCGACTACCCGGTGTTCCTCCCCTACACCGACGAGGTGCTCGAGGCCGTCACGGCCGCCGCCGGCACCGAGCTCGCCGAGGTCTACAAGATCGCCGGCAAGATCGAGCGCCAGGACGCCGACGACGCCCTCAAGTCGCGTGTCAAGGACGCGATCGCCGCCAAGGTCGACGCGGGCGAGCTGCCCGACACGGCCCTCGGCCAGGTCGGTGCCGCCTACAAGTCGGCCACGAAGAAGGTCGTCCGCGACCGCATCCTCACCGAGCAGATCCGCATGGACGGCCGCGGCCTCGCCGACATCCGTCCGCTCGACGCCGAGGTGCAGGTCATCCCGCGCGTCCACGGCTCCGCCATCTTCCAGCGCGGCGAGACCCAGATCATGGGCGTCACCACGCTGAACATGCTCAAGATGGAGCAGCAGATCGACTCGCTGAGCCCGGTCACCAAGAAGCGCTACCTGCACCACTACAACTTCCCGCCCTACTCGACCGGTGAGACCGGCCGCGTCGGGTCGCCGAAGCGTCGCGAGATCGGGCACGGCTTCCTCGCCGAGCGCGCCCTCGTGCCGGTGCTGCCCAGCCGCGAAGAGTTCCCCTACGCGATCCGTCAGGTGTCCGAGGCCCTCGGCTCCAACGGTTCGACGTCGATGGGTTCGGTCTGCGCGTCGACCCTGTCGCTGCTCAACGCCGGTGTGCCCCTCAAGGCCCCGGTCGCCGGCATCGCCATGGGACTCGTCTCCGACACCGTCGACGGTCAGACCCGCTACGCGGCCCTGACCGACATCCTCGGTGCCGAAGACGCTCTGGGCGACATGGACTTCAAGGTCGCCGGCACGAGCGAGTTCGTCACGGCGATCCAGCTCGACACCAAGCTCGACGGTCTGCCGACCGCCGTGCTCGACGCCGCCCTCAAGCAGGCGAAGGAGGCGCGCACCGCCATCCTCGGCGTGCTCAACTCGGCGATCGACGCCCCCGACGAGATGGCCCCGACCGCGCCCCGCGTGATCTCGGTCCAGATCCCGCAGGACAAGATCGGCGAGCTGATCGGCCCCAAGGGCAAGACGATCAACGCCATCCAGGACGAGACCGGCGCCGACATCAGCATCGAAGAAGACGGAACCGTCTACATCGGTGCCGTCGACGGCCCCTCGGCCGAGGCCGCCCGCGCCCAGGTCAACGCGATCGCCAACCCGACCAACCCCGAGATCGGCGAGCAGTTCCTCGGCACGGTCGTCAAGATCGCGTCCTTCGGTGCGTTCGTCTCGCTCCTCCCCGGCAAGGACGGCCTGCTGCACATCAGCGAGGTCCGCAAGCTCGCCGGCGGCAAGCGCGTCGAGAACGTCGAGGACGTCCTCGGCGTCGGCCAGAAGATCCTCGTCGAGATCACGAAGATCGACGACCGCGGCAAGCTCTCGCTCGCCCCGGTCGTGGCGGAAGAAGCCGACACCGACTCGAGCGGAGCGACCGAGCAGTCGACCGACGAGTCCGTCGACGCGTAGTCACCGCCCCACGAAGGGCCCGCCCCGACCTCGGTCGGGGCGGGCCCTTCGCCGTCCCGGCGGGGCTCCCTGGTCGCTGCCGGAGCAGGAGGCGCGTCCCCCGGATCGGGGCGGCGACACGGCGTAACGATTGGGTGCGGCGGCGGCGGAAACCGGGCGCGTGGCCGTATTCTTGATCGTGGAGGGCGAACCATACCCCATGCGATTGCACAGAGTCGCATCGGGAGTTCGCGACGAGGAAGGAACGGCGTGACCGAGACGACGGCCGAGCTCGCCCGTTCTGCCACGTCCGACTTCGCCGCCGCGGCCGCCATCGCGGCCGCCGCCGCCCGGGCCTCCGCCGCCCAGCCCACCGTTCCCGTCGATCTCGGCATCATCCAGCCGCGCCGCCGTCTGGGCCTCTCCGACCTCAAGGTCTTCCCCCTGGCCCTCGGCGGCAACGTGTTCGGGTGGACGGCCGACCAGGCCGAGACGACCTCCGTGCTCGACGCCTACTTCGATCTCGGCGGCAACTTCGTCGACACGGCCGACTCCTACGCCGGGGGTCGCAGCGAGATCATGATCGGATCGTGGATGCGCTCCCGTCGATCACGCGACGACATGGTCGTGTCCACCAAGGTGGGCAAGAGCGCCGACAACCCCGGTCTGACCCCCCGCGCGATCGAGCGGGCCGTCGACGCGTCCCTCGAGCGGCTCGGAACCGACCGCATCGACCTGCTCTACTTGCACGTGGACGACACCGAGGTGGCGTTCGAGCGCACCCTGCTGGCCGTCGACCACCTCATCCGGGTGGGCAAGGTCCGATGGTTCGGCGGTTCCCACCACTCGGGCAACCGCCTCTACGAGGCCCGCATCGCGGCGGGGATGCTCGGAATCGCCCCGATGGTGGCCCTGCAGAACCAGTACAACCTCCTCGACCGGTCCGAGTACGAGAAGGGCCTGGCGCACGTCGCCGCGCAGCAGCGACTCGCCGTCATGCCGCGCTTCGCCCTCGCCAGTGGGTTCCTCACGGGCAAGTACCGTTCGCGCTCCGACTTCGCCCACAGCCCCCGTCGCCGGGCGCTCGCGAAGTACTTGTCCAAGAGGGGCCTCAAGGTCGTGCACGAGCTGGACCGCATCGCGTCCGTCCACGAGGTCTCGAGTGCTGCGATCGCGCTGGCCTGGTTGCTCGCCAAGCCGAACGTCGTGGCACCGGTGGCCAGCGCGACGAACGCCAAGCAGGTCTACGAACTCGCCCAGGCCGCGCGGGTGCAGCTCACACGCAACCAGGTCCTCGACCTCGACCGCGCCTCGGCCTGATCGCCAGGCGACGTGGTCGGCCCGTACCTGGGGGTACCCGACGACGATGTCCGCGGGGACGGCGCCACGGTGACGCGTTGCGGGGGACAGCGCCCATGGTGACGTCGATGTGCTGCGTCGTCCGCCGGTGACCTAGGCGGCGACGAGGAGCCGCTCCGCCGTGCGGCGCAGGGAGGCCGCCGCGGCGATGGCGTCGCCGGCGTAGGCGCCCACCTGGGCGCCGTCGAGGGCGAGGACGAGATCGTCCGCTGCGTCGCCCGGCAGGGGGTGGCCCGCGACCTTGAAGAGGGAGACCATCTCGGCCGTCAGCCACTCGCGGTGCTCGGCGATGGCGAGACGGACGGGGTGGGTCGGATCGCTGAACTCGGACGCCGCGTTGGCGAAGGCCGAGCCTCGGAACGACACGGTCTGGAGTCGGGCGCCGACCGCCTCGAGGTACGCCTCGAGGGTCGCGCGGCCCCCGTCGTGGGCCTCGACCAGGGCGGACAGCTCGGCCGCCTCGAGGTCGTGACGACCGGCGAGGTACTCGAGCACGAGGGTGTCCTTCGCGCCGAAGTGCTTGTAGAACGTCGCCTTGGTCACCGACGACTCGGCGATGAGGCGGTCGACGCCGACGACGCGGACGCCCTCGTCGTAGAACAGGCGATCGGCGGTCGTCAGGACGCGGGATCGGGCACCGGGGACGGGGGAGTCGGCGCGAGGGCGACCAGGGAGACGCTGGACGGCCGGTTGGGGGGAATCGACCGTCACAGCGTGGCTCCTTGGGACGTCTCGGCTAGAAGCCGCGTGGGGGACGCGCGCTCCGGACCTTCTGACGACGTCCGACCAGCCGCCGACGACGACCATCAGGGGGGATGGGGTCGTCGTCGGTGGTCTGACTCTAACACCGATGAGGACAAACAGAGTTGTCTGTTTGTCCTCAGAATCGTCCCCCAGTTCGGGTGCCAGCCGTCCCGTGGGGCTCACGGACTACCGCAGGGGAGGTCGCCTAGGCTCGACATGATGAACGGCCCTGTCTCCTTCCCGCTCGACGAGGTCGAGATCTCCTTCCGCGCCACGGGCGACGCGCTGGTGAGGCGCACCGTGTTGCCCTCGGGCGTCCGGGTGCTCAGCGAGCGCATGCCCGGGGCGCGCAGCACGACCATCGGCCTCTGGGTCGCGGTCGGGTCCCGTGACGAGTCGGACGCCGAACGGGGGTCGACCCACTTCCTCGAGCACCTCCTCTTCAAGGGCACCCCGACCCGTTCCGCCCTCGACATCGCGGTGTCGTTCGAGTCGGTGGGTGGCGAGCACAACGCCGCGACGGCCAAGGAGTACACCTGCTACTACGCCCGGGTGCGCGACGTCGACCTCGACGACGCGATCGACGTGCTCACCGACATGGTGACCTCGTCGACCCTCGACCCGGCCGAATTCGAGACCGAACGTGGGGTGATCCTCGAAGAACTCGCCATGGCGGAGGACGATCCCGCCGACATGGCCGGTGAGCGGCTCTTCGAGTCGGTCTTCGGCGACCACCCGCTCGGTCGTCCCATCGGGGGTTCGCCCGAGAGCATCCGTGCTGCGGCCCGCGACGACGTGGATCGGCACTACCGCGCGAACTACCGTCCGCAGGATCTCGTCGTGTCCATCGCCGGGGCGGTCGACCACGACCGAGCACTCGAACGGTTGACGGCGGCGCTCGACCGGGCCGGGTGGCCCACCGAGGCGGCGTCGCCCGTGCCCCGTCGCGACGACGCGCCCGTCGGGCTCGTCGCGGGCGAACCGCTCCAGGTGATCCGGCGTCCCCTCGAGCAGGCCACCGTCCTGCTGGGGCTGCCGGGCATCTCCGTCGGGGACGACCGTCGACCCGCCCTGGCCGTGCTGAACTCGGTGCTCGGCGGGGGCATGTCGTCTCGACTGTTCCAAGAGATCCGTGAGCGCCGTGGACTCGCCTACTCGGTCTACTCGTTCGCCCCGAGCTACTCCGACGCCGGTCTCTTCGGGCTCTATGCCGGGTGCACGCCCGCCAACGCCGGTGAGGTCGCCCGGCTCATGCTCGGCGAGCTCGAAGGCCTCGCCACCGACGGCATCACCGACGACGAGCGCCGACGAGCCCTCGGCCAACTCGGAGGGGCGGCGGCCCTCGCCCTCGAGGACAGCGACACCCGGATGAACCGCCTTGGTCGAGCCGAGATCTCGACCGGTGAGTTCGTCGACCTCGACACGTCCCTCGCCCGGGTCGAGGCCGTGACGTCCGACGACGTCCGGACGTTGGCGGACCGCCTCCTCTCCGGCCCCTTGTCGACCGTGCTGGTGGGCGAGGTCGACGAGACGTCCTTCCCGATCCCGATGACGACGTCGGGAGCGACCCCTCGATGAACCAGGAGACGACGGTGTCCCATTACCTCTACCTCGTCCGGCACGGCGAACAGCAGGACGCCGAGCACGGACTGCCCGACGGTCCACTGAGCGAACGGGGCAAACGCCAGGTGCGCCTCCTCGCCGAGCGCCTCGGGGGAGTCCCCTTCGACGCAGCGTGGCACTCCCCGCTCGAGCGTGCCGAAGAGACGGCCGCGATCATGACCGAGCGCATGCCGGCACTCGAGTCACAGCCGTCGACCCTCCTCTTCGACTGCGTGCCGTCCGGTCCGACGGCCGACATGCCGTCGTCCTACAAGCCGTTCTTCGGCGGGGTCACGGACGAGCAGATCGAGGCCGGGCAGGCCCAGATGTCCGACGCGGTCGCCGAGTGGCTCACCCCGGCCCGAGAGGACCGCCACGATCTCCTCATCACGCACAACTTCGTGATCGGGTGGTTCGTCCGCGAGGTGTTCGGAGCACCCGACTGGCGGTGGATGGGCGTCAACCAGGCCAACGCCGGGTTGACGATCATCCGGGTGCGATCGGCGAAGCCGCCGGAGCTCGTGACGCACAACGACCTCGGGCACCTGCCCGTCGAGCTGCGCACCGGCCTTCCGGTCGAACAGCCCTTCTGACCTCTTCGTCCGCCGGTGCCACCCCCCTCAGGCGGTCCCGCGCGGGTCCTCTGCCCGGACGGCCTTGCCGTACCACGTCGTGGCGTTCGGGTTCGCGTTGTAGGGCTCGATCGTCGCGTATCCCGCGCTGCGGTAGAGCCCTCCGGCAGCCGCCAGGCTGTCGTTCGTGTCGAGCACGATCTCGTCGGCCCCGAATGCGGCCGCCCGACGTTCGAGTTCGTCCAGCAAGGCCCGACCGAGACCCAGTCCCCGGCCCGCGGGACGCACGTAGAGGTGCTTGACCTCGTACCGCACGGCCCCCGAGGCCGAGGGGGCGATGAGTCGGATGCCGCCGCACGCGATCGGCTCGGAGGCCCGACCCGCGTCCGGGTCGGCCGCTTCTCCCTCGACGACGACGAACACGCCGCCCGGCGGCACGAAGGCCGTGGCGTCGGGCAGGGTCGTCGTGTACGTGCCCTGTGCCGAGGGGAAGGTGCTCTCGCGCTCGGTGAAGTACTCGGTCAGGAGGGCGGCGGCATCGGGGGAGGAGACGCTCGTCTCGCGGAACCTGGGCATGCCGTCCATGCTAGGTCGCGGCGCGGCCCGGTCCGTCGTGGTGCCCCCGGTAAGTTGGACGGCATGACTTCGCGCATCGCCGTGGTGGGAGCCACCGGCACCCTCGGTTCGTTCATCGTCGACCTCGTCGAGCGCACCCCGGGGCTCGAGCTCCACGCCGGTCTCTCGTCCCGCGACGATCTCGACGACGTCCTCGGGGCCGACCTCGTCGTCGACGTCACGCACCCTGCCGTCAGTCCGGGGATCGTCGAGCACGTCGTCCGCGCGGGCATCCCGGTGCTCGTCGGAACCTCGGGCTACAACGCCGAACGCCTGGCCCGTCTCTCGACGGTCGTCTCCGACGCGGACGGCCCCGGCGTCCTGGTGGTGCCGAACTTCTCGATCGGTTCGGTGCTCGCGACGCGGTTCGCCACCCTCGCGGCGCGCTTCTACGAATCCGTCGAGATCGTCGAGGCGCACCATCAGGGCAAGGTCGACTCGCCGTCGGGCACGGCCGTGCGCACGGCGGAACTCATCGCCGAGGCTCGTCGGGACCTCGGCCCGGTGTCGGCGCCGCACGCGGACCAACGGGCCAGGGGTCAGCAGGTGGCGAGTGTGCCGGTGCACAGCATGCGCCTGCGCGGCGTCGTCGCGAGGCAGGAGGTCGTCTTCGGCGGTGACGGCGAGACCCTCACTCTCACGCACGACACGCTCTCGCAGCGCGCGTACGAGAAGGGGCTCCTCGTCGCCATCGAGGCCACCCCGGGCGTGACCGGGGTCGTCGTGGGGCTCGACGCCGTCCTGCCCCTCGAATCGTGAAGGGGCGTGCGGCCGCGCTCCTGATGGCGCTGCTCCTGCTCCTCTACGTCGTGCTGGTCGGTCAGCGGGCCGTCCTCTTCCTGTCGACGGGCGAACCGGTCGCCATCGCGCTCGGCGTCGCCCTGCTCGTCCTCCCCCTCCTGGGATTGTTCGCCTTGGTGGTCGAACTGCGCTTCGGTCTGCGCACACAGCAGATCGTCGGGCAACTCGCGGCCGAGGGCGGATTGCCGGTCGACGACGTGCCACGGCGTACCTCCGGTCGGTACGAGCGCGAGGCGGCCGACGCGGCGTTCCCCGCCTACAAGACGGCCGTCGAGGCGGCACCCGACGACTGGCGCGCGTGGTTCCGCCTGGGCCTGGCCTACGACGCCTGCGGTGACCGCCGACGAGCTCGTCAGGCCCTGCGCTGGGCCATCAAGCTCCGGCGCGAGACGGCCGGCTGAACCCGCCCGCCCGAGTCGTGCCCGTGCTCAGAGCGCGTCGACGAACGCGGTCAGCGCGTCCTCGACCGTGCGGTGCCTGAAGGTGAAGCCGTCGCGCTCGAGCACCTCGGGCACGACCTGCTGGCTCGGCAGCAGCATCTCCCGCCCGGCCTCCTGCATGGCGGTCGAGATGACGGCCTCGGGAACGCCCAGCAGGTAGGGACGGTGCAGGTCGGCCGCCAGGGTGCGCGTCACGAGATCGCTCGTCGCCGGCGTGGGGCCGACCAGGTTCACGGGTCCCGAGACGGACGACGTGAGGAGGTGCACGATCGCGGCGGCCTCGTCGTGCAGGCTGATCCAGGGCCAGAACTGGTCGCCGGTGCCGAGTCGCGAGCCGAGCCCCAGCTTGGTGAGCGGCAGCAGGGGCTTGAGCGCGCCTCCTCCGGGGCCGATGACGATGCCGGTCCGCAGCATCACGACGCGCGTGGCCTCGGGGGCCTTCCGGGCGGCGGCCTCCCAGGCGACGACGACGTCGCTCAGGAACCCCTCACCCCGGCCGCTCGACTCGATGAGTCGTTCGCCGGGCCGATCGCCGTAGACGCCGACGGCCGAGCCGCTGAGGAACGTCGAGGGCGCCGTGGACGCCGCCGCCATGCCGTCGACGAGCGTCGACGTCGCGGCCAGACGTGACTCGAGGATCTCGCGCTTGTACCCGGCCGTCCAGGGCAGACGACCCAAGGAGGCGCCGGCCAGGTTCACGACGGCGTCCGCGCGGGCGATCAGGTCGTGGTCGACGATGCCGGCGCTGGGCACCCAGGTGTACTCGTCGTCGGCCCGGGGTTCGCGACGCACCAGCGAGAGCGGACGGTGGCCTGCCTCGCGCAGCTGGCGGGTGAGTTCGGTGCCGATCATGCCGCTGGCGCCGGAGATCAGGACGGTGAGTGCGTCGGTCATGGGGACACCGTATTCCGGCCCGCTGGGGGAGCGTCCGCCGGTGGCGCGGGCGCTTCCCGTCGGGAGCGCCCTGCGAGGTAGAGTCGACGCCGTGCCCGAGACCGAAGCCACCCCCGCCGTGCCCTCCGACAAGACCCCCGAGTTCCGTTCCGACGTCACCGTCGAGCTGGTCCGCTCGAGTGCCCACGACTCCGACGTGCTGTTCGCGGCCCGGGTCTCCACCATGGGCGAGCTCACACTCGACGGCGCGCAGGCGTCGGCCGACGGGGCCCAGGCGACCAAGGGTGCCGGCCTGATCAACTACCTGATGCGCGACCGTCACGGCTCGCCGTTCGAGCACAACTCGATGACCTTCTACGTGCAGGCGCCGATCTTCGTCTTCCGCGAGTTCATGCGTCACCGCATGGCCAGCTACAACGAAGAGAGCGGTCGTTACCGCGAGCTGAACCCGGTCTTCTACGTCCCCGCTCCCACGCGCAACCTGCAGCAGGTCGGCAAGCCCGGCGCCTACGACTTCCTGCCCGGCACACCCGAGCAGTCCGCGCTGGTCGACGAGGCCACCCGCGCCGCGTCGGTGCAGGCGTTCGAGGCCTACCAGCGCATGCTGGACGCCGGCATCGCCCGCGAGGTCGCGCGGATCGTGTTGCCGTTGAACATCTACTCGTCGATGTACGTGACCGTGAACGCACGGTCCCTGATGAACTTCCTGAGCCTCCGGACGAAGCGCGAGGGCACCCACTTCCCGTCGTTCCCGCAGCGCGAGATCGAGATGTGCGCCGAGAAGATGGAAGACCTCTGGGCCGAGCTCATGCCGCTCACCTACGCGGCGTTCGGGGCGAACGGGCGCGTCGCCCCCTGACGGCCGTCGTCGCCGACGCGACCGGCGCCTCCTGACCGGGGCGTCGGACGCCTCACGAGGAGGTCGGGCCCGACGCGAGCCAGTACGCTGGAGGGCGTGTCGAACATCAGCAACCCCTTCGGTCAGGTCCTCGTCGCCCTCGTGACGCCGTTCACCGCTGACGGCGAGGTCGATTGGCCTGCTGTCGAGAAGCACATCGACGACTGCATCAGCGCCGGGGCCGACGGCATCGTCGTCACGGGCACGACGGGCGAGACCAGCACGCTGACCGACCCCGAGAAGCTCCGACTCGTCGAGGTGGGCAAGTCGGTCGCCGCAGGCCGGGCCAAGATCATCACGGGTGGCGGGTCGAACGAGACGGCGCACGCCATCCAGCTCTACAAGGCCAGCGAGAAGGCCGGCGCCGACGGCGTCATGATCGTCACGCCTTACTACAACAAACCCACGCAGGCCGGTGTGCTGACGCACTTCCGCATGATCGCCGACGCGACCGACCTGCCGGTCATCCTGTACGACATCCCGGGCCGCACCGGCATCCCGATCAAGTACGAGACCCTGCTCCGGGCCGCCAAGCACCCGAACATCGTCGCCGTGAAGGACGCCAAGGGCGACTTCGCCGAAGTCAGTCGGGTCCTGAACCAGACCGACCTCCTCTACTTCTCGGGCGACGACGCCAACGTGCTGCCGCACCTCGCCATCGGCGCCTCGGGCCTCATCGGCGTCACCGCGAACATCGCCGCGGCGCCGTACCGCACCATCGTCGACGCCGTGAACGCCGGCGACCTGCACACCGCGACCGAGGCGCACCAGATGCTCGAGCCGCTCGTCCGCGCCGTCATGACGCACGTGCCGGGCACCGTCGCGGCGAAGTACATCCTGCACGGCCTCGGGCGCATCTCGAGCCCCCGCGTGCGCCTCCCCCTGGTCGGCCCGGAAGACAGCGAGGCCGCCCTGATCGAGGACGAGCTGTCGCACGTGGGCTCGATCCCCGGCCTCGACCTCAGCCGCTTCCGGCCCGACCGCAACGCGGCGGCCGGCGGTGCGCTGCCCAAGGTGCACGGCACCACGCGCTGACCTCCTGATCCCCGCCGACGACGACGTCGGCCGCAGACCTCCCGCACAGAGGGGCACGAGCCCCACGCCAACCGAAGGAACAGATGCCCACGACAATCCACGCCCCCCGAGAACTCGCCAAGGGCACGCTCCGCGTGATCCCGGTCGGCGGGCTCGGCGAGATCGGCCGCAACATGACGGTCTACGAGATCGACGGCAAGCTGCTCATCGTCGACTGCGGAGTGCTCTTCCCCGAAGAGCACCAGCCCGGCGTCGACCTGATCCTGCCCGACTTCTCGCCCATCCGTGATCGCCTCGACGACATCCTCGCCGTCGTGCTGACGCACGGCCACGAGGACCACATCGGCGCCGTGCCCTACCTCCTGCGTCTCCGCAAGGACATCCCGCTGATCGGTTCGCAGCTGACGCTCGCGCTGATCGAGGCGAAGCTCAAAGAGCACCGCATCACGCCTTACACCCTGGCCGTCAAAGAGGGTGGGCGCGAGTCGCTCGGGCCGTACGACCTCGAGTTCATCGCGGTCAACCACTCGATCCCGGACGCTCTCGCCGTCGCCATCCGCACGTCGGCCGGCACCGTGCTGCACACCGGCGACTTCAAGATGGACCAACTGCCGCTCGACGACCGCATCACCGACCTCCGGGCGTTCGCCCGCCTCGGTGAAGAGGGCGTGGACCTCTTCCTGCCCGACTCGACGAACGCCGACGTGCCCGGGTTCACCGCGCTCGAGCGGGACATCGGGCCCGTGCTCGACGACGTGATCCGCCGGGCTCCGCGTCGCGTGGTCGTCGCGAGCTTCTCCAGCCACGTGCACCGCGTCCAGCAGGTGCTCGACGCGGCTCACGCCAACGGTCGCCGCGTGGCCTTCATGGGCCGCTCGATGGTCCGCAACATGGGCATCGCGGCCGACCTGGGGTACCTCAAGGTGCCGGACGGCGTCCTGATCGACGCCAAGAAGGCCAAAGACCTTCCCGACGACCGCATCGTCTACATGAGCACCGGGTCACAGGGCGAGCCGATGGCCGTCCTCGCCCGCATGGCGAACCTCGAGCACCAGATCGAGATCGGCGCGGACGACACGATCATCCTCGCGTCGAGCCTGATCCCCGGCAACGAGAACGCGGTCTACCGCGTCATCGACGGCCTCACCAAACTCGGGGCCAAGGTCGTCCACAAGGGCAACGCCAAGGTCCACGTCTCGGGGCACGCCTCCGCCGGTGAGCTGTTGTACTGCTACAACATCCTGCGGCCGAAGAACGTCATGCCCGTCCACGGCGAGCACCGGCACCTGTACGCGAACGCGGCGTTGGCGGTCCGGACCGGCGTGCCGCAGAAGAACACCATCCTCGGCGAGGACGGCATCGTCGTCGACCTGCGCGACGGAGTCGCCGAGGTCGTCGGCCAGCTCGACATCGGTTACGTCTACGTCGACGGCTCGACCGTCGGCGAGATCACCGACGCCGATCTGAAGGACCGCCGCATCCTGAGCGAAGAGGGCTTCATCTCGGTCTTCATCGCGATGGACGCGTCCACGGGCCGTGTCGTGGTCGGACCCGAGATCCAGTCGCGTGGCTTCGCAGAAGACGAGCGGGTCTTCGACGACGTCAAGCCCAAGATCATCGCGGCCCTCACCGAGGCGGCGGAGAACGGCACGCGCGACACGCATGCCTTCAGCCAGGTCGTGCGGCGCACGGTCGGTCGCTGGGTGAACACGCAGCACCGTCGTCGTCCGATGATCGTGCCGGTGGTCATCAGCGCCTGACGCGCAGGCACACGACGACGGCCCACGGGAGACCCCGTGGGCCGTCGTCGTACCCGGGCGCGAGGTCGGCACTCTGATGGTCCTCGAGGAGGGCATCGCGGGCCCGCAGTCATCCTCGGGGGTGAGGCGGCGACACCCCGCGCGTCGATACGGTGACGTCTGACACGTCAGTACATCGACCGGGGGTAGCCGTGCGCATCGCCAAAGTCTGGGTCTTCCCGATCCTGCGCATCCTGATCTTCGTCGCCATCGCGGCGGCACTCGTCAAGCTCGCGTTCTTCGCGGCGCCGGCCGTCGGCGACGACACCGTCGCCGTGCCGACCGGCGAGCTCGTCGAACCCCAGGTCGCCGTGGCCGTCGGCACCATCACGAACGACGTGGTGGTGGACGCGAGCGTCGTCGCCGACCCCGCGACTCCCGTGCCCGCGACGCTGGCGGGCACGGTCACCGGCGTCGACGTCGTCAAGGGACAGGCGGTCGCGGCGGGGGACCGACTCGCGACGCTCCGGTCCGAGACGCCGCAGGAGCCCCTGGTGGCCGCCGACGGCACCGTGACCGAGCGCAAGCCGATCGTCAAGACCGCCGTCATCACGGCACCCGTGGCCGGGACGATCTCGGCCGTCGCGGTGATCAAGGACCAGACGGTCGTCGTGGGTGACGCGGTCGCGCAGGTCGCGCCTCCCACCTTCCACGTGACGGGGTCGCTCGCTGCCGACCAGCTGTACCGTCTCGTCAGCCGCCCGACCGAGGGTTCCGTCGCGATCACCGGGGGACCGGCGCCGTTCCCGTGCACGGCGCTCACCGTCGGGGGGAGCACCCCGTCGTCCGCCGGGCCGGACGACGGCGGGGACGCCGGCGCGCCGACGGGGGACTCGTCGGGCCAGAGCGTGTCCTGCGTCGTGCCGGGCGACGTCACCGTGTTCAGCGGACTCGCCGCCAGGCTGACCATCCCTGCCGGTGTCGCCACCGACGTCCTGACCGTGCCCCTCACGGCCGTGGAGGGCGCGGCGGGCAAGGGCGTCGTCTCGGTCGTCGGAGCGGACGGTTCCACCGAGGAGCGCGACATCACGCTCGGCATCAACGACGGCACGATCGTCGAGGTCACGGGTGGCCTCGCCGAGGGTGACCAGGTGCTCGAGTTCGTCCCGGGTGCCGCCGCCGCACCACAGGGCGACTGCGTCGACCCGGCCACGGGCGCGGACCTCTGCGGCTGATGGCTCTGATCAGGCTCGAGGCGGTCACCAAGACGGTGCCCCTCTCCGACGACCGGACGCTGGACATCCTGACGGGCGTCGACCTCGAGATCGACGCCGGCGAGCACGTGAGCATCGTGGGTCGTTCGGGGTCGGGCAAGTCCACCCTGCTCAACATCCTCGGGCTCATCGACGAGCCCACCACGGGGACGCACTGGTTCGACGACGTCGACGTGCGCTCGATCCGGCGCGGCCGGCGCGACCGGCTGAGGGGTGCCCAGGTCGGGTTCATCTTCCAGCAGTTCAACCTGCTCCAGGGGCGCTCGGCCCTCGAGAACGTCATGACCCCCCTGCTCTACTCGTCGGGTTCCGAGTTCTGGCGTCGCCGGTCCATCGCGGGTGAGATGCTCGAGCGCGTGGGTCTCGGTCACCGGGCCGACTCCATGCCCCATCGCCTGTCGGGTGGCGAACAACAGCGCGTCGCGATCGCCCGCTCGCTCGTGCGGCGGCCGCGCGTCATCCTCGCCGACGAACCCACTGGTGCCCTCGACGTCGAGACGGGTGCCGGGGTGATGACGCTGCTCGACGGCATCGCGACCGAGAACGAGGCCGCCCTGGTCACCATCACCCACGACCTCGCCGTCGCCGCTCGGGCCTCGAGGCACTACCAGCTCGACACCGGTGCCCTCTCGGCGTCGGTCGACGGAGCTCTCGGAACACCGACGCCGACGTCGTCGTCTCCCGCGTCGACGTCGTCCCTGCGGGACGAGGTCGACGCGTGAGGCGTGTGGTGGCCGACGTGGTGGGGGCTTTCGCCGAGGCCTGGGCCGAACTGCGCGTCAACAAGCTCCGCGTGCTGCTCAGCCTGATCGGGGTCGCAGTCGCCGTCGCGGCCCTGACCGGCGTGGTCGCCCTCGGCGGGCTCGCCGAGCAGTCCTCCCGCGAGAACGCGGAGCGGTTCGGTGGCCGTCCCGCGAACTACTACGTCAACGCCTACTCCAACGGTGCCACGTCGCCGAGCACCGAGGCGATCGCGGACGCCTTCGCCACGACGACGGCACGCTACGGAATCGAGCAGACCAGCCGCGTCGTGTACGGCAATCGAGCCGTCCAGCTGCCGGACGGAGTGACCGAGGTCGGGGCCGTCACGGTCGACGTCCCCTACGGCGAGATGCACCGGGTCGTCATGACGGAGGGGTCGTGGTTCACCGACGGGGACGCGTCACGTCTCGCGCCGCCCGTCATCGTCAACGAGGTGCTCTGGCGGCAGCTCGGTTCCCCACCGTTGTCGTCGCATCCGACCCTGCTGGTCCGAGGGGCGGATTCGGCGACGCTCGTCGTCACCGGAGTCTCGGCCGCGACCGAGTACGACGGTCCGCAGATGTACCTTCTGCCGATCACCGACCACGACCTCGCCCTGGCGAGCTACGGCGCCGAGACCCCGCAGTACGAGATGTGGCTGCCGCCCGAGACCAGCGATGCCCTGAGCGCTCAGGTGGCGTCCGACATGGGGGCCAGCCTCGGCGACGACGTGCAGGTCGACGTGTCGCGACAGGACTACGCCGCAGGCGGCGACGCCGACCCCTTCGGTCCCATCAAGCTGATCATCACCGGGGTCGGTGTGCTGGTGTTGTTGCTGGGCGGTCTCGGCCTCGTCAACATCGCGCTCGTGACCGTCCGTCAGCGCATCCGCGAGATCGGCGTGCGCCGGTCCTTCGGGGCCACGGCTCCTCGGGTCTTCTTCTCGGTCATGCTCGAGAGCGTCGTCGGCACGGTCGTCGCGGGAGCCGTCGGCGTGATGGTGGCCGTCCTGGTCGTCGAGAACCCGACGGTCCAGGGCTTCATCGCGCAGGGCGCCGTCAGCGATCTCCCGCCGTTCCCGGTCGAGGCGGCCCTGATCGGTCTGGCGTCGGCCACGGCGATCGGAGCGGTGGCCGGTCTCCTGCCTGCTCTCGTGGCGATCCGCGTCAAGGTGATCGACGCCATCCGCTACTGACACACACCGGAGCACCTCCGGCCGCTGTCGGTGCCGAGAGGTACCTTGGAGCCCATGGCCACGCCCACCAAGTCGACCGCGCGCGCTCGCTCGTCGTCGCGAGCGTCGCAGACCTCCGGCGTCACCAAGGCGACCAAGAAGCTGCCCGCGTCCCGTCAGCCCGACCCGGTCCCCGACGGCCCAGGGCCGTTCGTGGCGGCGTGGATGGGGCTCGCGCACCTGACCGGGGGCGCGTTCCGGCTCCTGGGCAAAGAGTCCCTGGCGAAGGACGAGCGGCGAGACGGCGTGCCGTTCCTGCTCGTGCTGCTGGCGATCGCCGGGGCCGTCGTCGAGTGGCTCAACCCGACCAGCCCCCTCGCGGTCGGCTTCGACGCCTACACGTTCGGCGGGCTCGTGGGGCGCGTGGCCTACGCCCTGCCGGTCATCATGATCCTCTTCGCGGGCTGGCTCTTCCGGCACCCGGCGTCCGTCCACGACAACACCCGCATCGGCATCGGACTGGGCCTGTCCATCGTCTCGATCAGCGCTCTGTGCCACATCTTCGGAGGGCAACCCGAGGCCGCTGCCGGGCTCCGGGCCCTCGCCACCGGTGGCGGCGTGCTGGGTTGGGTCGTGGCGTCCTGGCTCGTCGCTCTCGCCACCGAGTGGGTCGCGGTCCCTCTCGTCGTGATCCTCCTGGCGTTCTCGCTGCTCATCATCACCAAGACGCCGCCGAACCGCATCCACCGCCGTCTGGGCGAGCTCTACTCCTACCTCTTCGGCGAGACGACCTCGGCTGCGGACGGGGCCGACGCCGACCCCGACCTCGTCGACCTGGCAGAGTCCGAGTCGTTGCCCTGGTGGCGGCGGAACAAGGACCAGCGCGAGGAGGACCCCGCATACGACACCCCACTCGTGAAGGCGGACGAGTCGTCCGCCACCGAGCCGTCCGGACGACGTCGACGGAAGAAGCCCGTCTTCGAGCCGAGCGTGGACGACGCGGGCAGCGCCGCCGCGGCGGGTGCGGCAGGCTCCGCCGCGCCGACGACGTCTCCGACCGACGTCTTCTCCGCCGACCTCCTCGGCGACCTCGATCGGGCAGAGGACGCCGTCCGTGCCCAGGGGTTCGACGTCCCGTCCGCTCAGCCCACCGCGTCGACCACGGTGCTCCCGGTCGTCTCGGCCGAGCCCGTCGGCGAGAGCGACGCAGCGGCCGACTTCCTGGCGGTCGACCCCGACGAGGCGGCACCGCCCTCTCTCGACGAGATCGACGACGGTGCCGAGAGCGCCCCGTATCGCCTCCCCGCCGCCTCGAGCCTGTCGGTCGGCGAGCCCGCGAAGGCCCGCAGCGAGGCGAACGACGCGATCGTGGCCGCCATCAGCCAGGTGCTCGACCAGTTCAACGTCGACGCCAAGGTGACCGGCCTCAAGCGCGGTCCGACCGTCACGCGGTACGAGATCGAACTCGGTCCCGGCGTCAAGGTCGAGCGGGTCACCGCCCTGACCAAGAACCTCGCCTACGCGGTGGCCTCCAACGAGGTCCGCATCCTGTCGCCGATCCCCGGCAAGAGTGCGATCGGCGTCGAGATCCCCAACACCGACAAAGAGATCGTCGCGCTCGGCGACGTCCTGCGGTCCTCAACGGCGAGCAAGAGCGTCCACCCGCTCACGATCGGCGTCGGCAAGGACGTCGAGGGCGGCTACGTCGTGGCCAACCTGGCCAAGATGCCGCACCTCCTCGTGGCCGGCGCCACCGGGTCGGGCAAGTCCAGCTTCATCAACTCGATGATCACCTCGTTGTTGATGCGCGCCAAGCCGACCGACGTCCGAATGGTGCTGATCGACCCCAAGCGGGTCGAGCTCTCGATCTACGCTGGCGTGCCGCACCTGATCACGCCCATCATCACGAACCCCAAGAAGGCCGCCGAGGCCTTGCAATGGGTCGTCAAAGAGATGGACATGAGGTACGACGACCTCGCCAGCTTCGGCTTCCGGCACATCGACGACTTCAACCGCGCCGTCGTCGGTGGCGAGATCGTCCTCCCCGTCGGCAGTCAGCGCAAGCTCAAGCCGTACCCCTACCTCCTCGTGGTCGTCGACGAGTTGGCCGACCTCATGATGGTGGCTCCGCGCGACGTCGAGGACAGCATCGTCCGCATCACCCAGCTGGCCCGTGCGTCCGGAATCCACCTCGTTCTCGCGACGCAACGCCCCTCGGTCGACGTCGTGACCGGACTCATCAAGGCGAACGTGCCATCGCGCTTCGCGTTCGCCGTCTCGAGCGTCACCGACTCGCGGGTGATCCTCGACCAGCCCGGGGCCGACAAGCTCATCGGTCAGGGCGACGGGCTGTTCCTCCCCATGGGTGCCTCCAAGGCCATGCGCGTCCAGGGCGCCTGGGTCCAAGAGAACGAGATCGCCCAGGTCGTGGCCCACGTCACCCGCCAGGCGCGACCCGACTACCGCCCCGACGTCGCCGCGGTGGTCGAGAAGCGCGAGATCGACGGTGACATCGGCGACGACCTCGAGTTGCTCCTCGCGGCTGCCGAGCTCGTGGTCAGCACGCAGTTCGGTTCGACGTCGATGCTCCAGCGCAAGCTGCGCGTCGGGTTCGCCAAGGCCGGCCGCTTGATGGATCTCATGGAGTCGCGAGACATCGTCGGTCCGTCCGAAGGGTCGAAGGCTCGCGACGTGCTCGTCACCACCGAGCAGCTCCCCGGTGTGCTCGCGAAGCTGCGCGGGGGCGACGCGGCCTCCGACGCCGGCGCCGGCCGCGCCTCCTCGGGGTCCTCTTCCCCCGCGCGCGCCGACGCCGGTGACTACGACGGCGATCCGGTCGAGGCCATGACCCGTGGGTACGCCGAGGACGACGACGCCGGCAGCGAAGACGCCTGGCACCTGACCGGCAGGGAGTAGACCATGAGCCACGACGACGCCTCCCGCCCGACGGCACCACGCTCGGCCTTCTCGTTCCGAGGGCGGGTGGCCTCGAGAGGGCCCGGCCCCGCCAGCACCGGCAACATCGCGAACGTGATCACCGTCGTGCGCATACTCATGGCGCCGCTGTTCATCGCCTGGTTGCTGATCGACGACGGGGCCGACGGCTCACTCCGCGTCTGGGCCGCTGCCCTGTTCGTCGTCGCGATCCTCACCGACAGCCTCGACGGCATGCTGGCCCGTGGCCTCGACCTCGTGACCGACTTCGGCAAGATCGTCGATCCGATCGCCGACAAGGTGTTGATCGGTGGCGCACTCGTCTCGCTCACCATCCTCGGTGAGCTGCCGTGGTGGGTCACCGCCCTCATCCTCGTCCGCGAGGTCGGCATCACCGTCTACCGCTTCGCCGTCTTGCGTGACCGGGTGATCCCGGCCTCCCGCGGCGGCAAGGTCAAGACCGTACTGCAAGCCGTCGCGGTGACGCTGGCGCTCTTCCCCCTCTGGAACGTCGTCGGAGAAGGCATGCACTGGGTCAACGGCGTGCTCATGACGGCGGCCACGGTCGCCACCCTCGTCTCCGGGGCGGACTACCTGCGCGTGGCGATGAAGCACGGACGAACCTCCGCATGACCGTGGCTGCCGACCTCGTGGCCGAGTTGACGAGCAGGGGGCTGACGGTCGCCGTCGCCGAGTCCCTCACCGGCGGTGCCCTGGTCGCCGAACTCGTGTCCGTGCCCGGAGCCTCGGCCGTCGTCCTGGGCGGGGTGGTCGCTTACCAGACAGAGCTCAAGCACACGCTCCTCGGGGTCGATCCAGGACTGCTCGCGCGACACGGACCCGTGCATCCCGACGTCGCCGCGTCCATGGCCGTCGGGGTTCGGGATCGGTTGGCCGCAGGCGGTCACCCGGCCGACATCGGTCTCGCGACCACCGGCGTCGCCGGTCCCGACCCCCAGGGCGGTCACGCACCCGGAACGGTCTTCGTCGGTCTGGCGGTGCCCGGTGACGTCCGCGTCGCCGAGCTCTCGCTCGCGGGCGACCGGCAGGCCATCCGAAACGCCACCGTCTCCGAATCCCTCGCAGCACTCGATCGATGGCTGGTCGAGACGAGGGAATAGCCGGCGTTTCGGTCTCGTTACATCTCTCGAGTTCACAACAGGTGCACAGTCCCCGATGGCTACAGTCGTGGTCAGTCGGTCCGAGCACCACCCGCCGTCCCCCATCTGCAACCATCCCGGCAGATGGGTCGTCCCCGAAGGAGGGTCCCATGGTCCTGGTACGTCAAGAAATCGGCGACGTCCTTCGCGACTTCCGTCTGCAGAAGGGTCGCACGCTCCGTCAGGTCGCGAGCAAGGCCAGCGTCGCCCTCGGTTACCTCAGCGAGGTCGAGCGGGGTCAGAAAGAAGCGAGTTCCGAGATCCTCGCGTCCGTCGCGGACGCCCTCGAGACGCCCATCTCGGTCATCATGCGCGAGGTCGGTGACCGCATGGCCGTCATCGAGGGGCTGAACCCGATCCCCGACACGCTTCCGGACGACCTCGTCGCCGAGTTCGACTCCGACCTCGCGGTCCGCTGACCGTCCTTCGTCGCCACGAACGCCCCCGGCTCCCGCCGGGGGCGTTCGTCGTCCGGGGTACCCTCGTCTGATGCGCAAGAGCGAGTTCGCCCGGGCCGTCGAGGACGAGTTCGGAGAAGCCTACGGTCGGGTGGTCACCCGGGATCTCGTGATCCAGTCGCTCGGTGACAGGACCGCCGACCAGGCGATCGCGCAGGGCGAGTCACCCCGCGACGTGTGGCTCGCCCTCTGCGACGTCGAGGGCGTCCCCATGGGCCGTCGCCACGGTGTGGGGTTGCCCGAACCGACGGACTGAGGCGCAGTCCGGTCGGGCGTGTGTTCGACACGCCGAGGCCGATGGGTCGAACACCTGTTCGGACGGGTGGTAGCGTCCTCCACAAGGACGTGGACGAGCGAGTTCTGTACGTCGGGCCCCCACCGCCACTGCGATGTCGGAGGTGGCCCGTAGCGTTTCTCGCATCGACGTCCCGCGTCACCGGCACATGCCGGCGACACCAGCCTTGTCGTAGCGACGACGACCTTGCACCACCGGTCGGCGTCGACGCGACAGCCTACAGGCGCACGGACGACCACCACGAAGGAGAACGACATGCCCTCAGTTGAAAACCGCGAGAAAGCACTCGAGACGGCTCTCGCCCAGATCGACCGCCAGTTCGGCAAGGGCGCCGTCATGCGCCTCGGCAGCGACGAGCGTGCTCCCGTGGCGGTGATCCCCACCGGCTCGATCGCCCTCGACGTCGCTCTCGGCATCGGTGGCATCCCTCGTGGCCGCATCGTCGAGATCTACGGTCCCGAGTCGTCCGGTAAGACGACCCTGACCCTGCACGCCATCGCGAATGCCCAACGCAACGGCGGCATCGCTGCGTTCATCGACGCCGAGCACGCTCTCGACCCCGAGTACGCCAAGAAGCTCGGCGTCGACATCGACGCGCTGCTGGTCTCGCAGCCCGACACGGGTGAGCAGGCTCTCGAGATCGCCGACATGCTCGTCCGTTCGGGGTCGATCGACCTCGTCGTCATCGACTCGGTCGCCGCGCTCGTGCCGCGTGCCGAGATCGAGGGTGAGATGGGCGACTCGCACGTCGGTCTGCAGGCTCGACTCATGTCGCAGGCATTGCGCAAGTTGACCGGTGGGCTCAGCCAGACCGGCACCACGATGATCTTCATCAACCAGCTGCGCGAGAAGATCGGTGTCTTCTTCGGCAGCCCCGAGACGACGGCCGGCGGAAAGGCGCTCAAGTTCTACGCGTCCGTACGTCTCGACATCCGCCGCATCGAGACGTTGAAGGACGGTACCGACGCGGTCGGCAACCGCACCCGCGTCAAGGTCGTCAAGAACAAGATGGCTCCGCCCTTCAAGCAGGCCGAGTTCGACATCCTCTACGGTGTGGGCATCTCGCGCGAGGGCAGCCTCATCGACTTCGGTGTCGAGCACGGCATCGTCCGCAAGTCGGGTGCCTGGTACACGTACGAAGGCGACCAGCTCGGTCAGGGCAAAGAGAACTCGCGCAACTTCCTCATCAAGAACGCCGCCATCGCTCAAGAGATCGAGCAGAAGATCCTCGCCAAGCTCGGAGTCGGTGGTGCCAAGCCCGTCGAAGCGCCCGTCGAGTCGATCGAGGCCAAGATCGCCGCTCGCAAGGGCGCATGACCACGCGCGACGACGACGCCACGGGGGCGGGTCCCGCTGTCGACGGCGTCGACAGCGGGCGGCTCGCGCCGGTCACGCCCCTCTTCGGTGTTGCGACCGGATCGTCGACGTCCGGCGAGAGGGTCGCTCCAGCGGCTTCGGACGCTCCGTCCCACGATTCCGAAGCCGTCCTGACGGCCATCAGCGCCCACTGGGTCGGCGACGCGTCCCCGCTGGCCTCGGAGGCCGACCACCCGTCCGCGCGAGGTTCTCGAGCGGGCGCGGCCGGTCGGCCCAAGGCCACCGGGTTCGACGATCAGCCCGACGACGGGCCGGAGGACCTCGAAGCGCAGAAGCGACGGGCGGAGAACGTCAGCCTGCACGCCCTCTCGCGCCGTGGTGTGTCTTCTCACGAGATGGAGAAGCTGCTTCTCTCGCGTGACCTCGACGAATCGGTCGTCGCCGACGAGATCGCTCGGCTCGAGCGGGTGGGCCTGCTCGACGACAGCGAACTGGCCGCGACCCTGGTCCGGTCGAAGCAAGAGCGCAAGGGGCTGGGCCGCGGGGCCGTCACGTCCGAACTCCGCGCCCGTGGAATCGATCCGTCGATCATCGACGAGGCGCTGTCCGACACGGACGACGACGAAGAGCAAGAACGTGCCGACGAATGGGCTCGCAAACGGGCCGGTTCGTTGCGCGGGCTCGACCGCGAGACGGCGGAGCGTCGTCTCAACGGGTACCTGATGCGCCGCGGGTACCGCTCCGAGGTCGTGCGTCGTGCCATCGAGAAGGCCCTGCCTCGGGGTGGCAGCGGTCGGGGCGGCGTCCGCTTCGAGTGATCCGCTCGGGGGTGGCGGCGATCTACACTGAGTCACCATGACGACGGTCGCCACCACCAGCATCCCCTCGCCCGTCGACGGCCCGGCCCGCACGTACGAGGTCCGTACCTTCGGGTGCCAGATGAACGTGCACGATTCGGAGCGGTTGAGTGGTTCACTCGAGGCGGCCGGCTACGTGGCCGCCGACGGAGCCGAGGCCGACATCGTCGTCATCAACACCTGCGCAGTACGCGAGAACGCCGACAAGAAGCTCTACGGGACCCTGGGGACCCTCGCCGGCCTGAAGAAGAAGCACGAAGGCATGCAGATCGCCGTCGGCGGGTGCCTGGCCCAGAAAGACAAGGACGTCATCCTCGACAGGGCGCCGTGGGTCGACGTCGTCTTCGGTACGCACAACATGGGTGCCCTGCCCACGCTGCTCGAACGCGCGCGGCACAACGACGAGGCCCAGCTCGAGATCCTCGAAGCGCTCGACGTCTTCCCTTCGACCTTGCCGACCAAGCGCGAGTCCACGCACAGCGGCTGGGTCTCGATCTCGGTCGGCTGCAACAACACCTGCACCTTCTGCATCGTCCCCTCGCTCCGAGGCAAGGAGAAGGACCGCCGCCCCGGCGACATCCTCGCCGAGGTCGGGGCGCTCGTCGACGACGGGGCCGTCGAGGTGACGCTGCTCGGGCAGAACGTGAACTCGTACGGTGTCGAGTTCGGCGATCGACTCGCCTTCGGCAAGTTGCTGCGGGCCGTCGGCGCGATCCCCGGGCTCGAGCGGGTGCGCTTCACCAGCCCGCACCCGGCGTCCTTCACCGACGACGTCATCGCCGCCATGGCCGAGACGCCCGCTGTGATGCCCCAGTTGCACATGCCCCTGCAATCGGGGTCCGACCGGGTGTTGCGGGCCATGCGACGCAGCTACCGCAGCGAGAAGTTCCTCGGCATCATCGATCGTGTGCGCGCGGCCATGCCCGACGCCGCGATCAGCACCGACATCATCGTCGGGTTCCCCGGCGAGACCGAGGACGACTTCGCCGAGACCCTCCGGGTCGTCGAGCGATCTCGGTTCGCCTCGGCGTTCACGTTCCAGTACTCGGTGCGCCCCGGGACGCCCGCGGGCGAGATGGCCGACCAGATCCCGAAGGCCGTCGTCCAAGAACGGTTCGAGCGGTTGACGGCGGTTCAGGACCGCATCTCGGCCGAAGAGAACCGTCGCCGGGTCGGGCGTCCCGTCGAGGTCCTCGTGGCCACCGGCGAGGGGCGGAAGGACGCCTCCACCCACCGTCTCTCGGGTCGCGCCGAAGACAGCCGTCTCGTCCACTTCGAGGTGCCGACGGGTGCTGCCGTTCCGCGACCCGGCGACGTCGTCAGCGTGAGGATCACCGACGCCGCGCCGTTCTACCTGCTCGCCGATGCGGTCGAGGGTCCCGAATCCCTCTACGAGGTCCGTCGCACGCGGGCGGGCGATGCCTGGGACGCCGCGCAGGCCGCCTCGTGCGGGGTGCCGTCCGGGGGTGACGCGACCCGCCCCTCCTCGGCTCGGCCGGCGAGGGTGAGCCTCGGTCTGCCCACGCTGCGGGTGGCGACGACGCCGATCTACAGCACGACCGACGACCTCCGCTGACGTGCTGGTCGCGATCGTCGGGGCGACCGGCACGGGGAAGTCCGCCTTCTCGCTGGACCTCGCCGAGGCACTGTCCGCCCGGGGCGAGACGGTCGAGATCGTCAACGCGGACGCCATGCAGCTCTACCGGGGCATGGACGTCGGCACGGCCAAACTGCCGGTCGCCGAACGGCGAGGCTTCGCGCATCATCTCCTCGACGTCCTCGACGTCACCGACGAGGCGAGCGTCGAGTGGTATCAACGCGAAGCCAGGGACCTCATCGACGGCATCGTCGCGCGAGGGGCGGTGCCGGTCCTCGTCGGCGGGTCCGGGCTCTACGTCTCGAGCGTGTTGTTCGACTTCCGGTTCCCCGGCACCGATCCTGCGATCCGGAGTCGCTACGAAGCCATCGCCGACGAGCGGGGAGCAGGGGCGCTGTACGACTTGTTGAGAGAGCGCGATCCGGCGTCCGCCACGTCGATCGGGCCATCCAACGCCAGGCGTCTCGTCCGGGCGCTCGAGGTCGGGGACCTCACCGGACGTCCCCTCTCGGGAACGCTGCCCGAGAAGTCGTCACCGTGGCGGCCGTCGAACGTCTTCGGCGTGGCCGAGGAGCGCCCCGTGCTCGTCGAACGTCTCGACCGACGCGTCGACCAGATGTGGCGAGACGGTCTCGTCGACGAGGTACGGGGTCTGCTTCCCCTCGGGCTCGAGCGAGGGGTCACGGCGAGCCGGGCGATCGGTTACGCGCAGGCCGTCGCCCAGATCCGGGGTGAGCTCGGCGAGGGGGACGCCATCGATGCCACGGCGGCCCTCACCCGTCGCTACGCCCGCCGCCAGGCGAGCTGGTTCCGCCGGTACGACGACGTCGAGTGGTCCCGCTCGGGCGACGCCCAGGCGGTCGACCGGGCCGTGGCTAGAATCCTGGGGTGACCACCACGCTGCAGTTCACCAAGGGGCACGGCACGGGCAACGACTTCGTCTTGTTCACCGATCCCGATGCGGGCACCGACCTGAGCCCCGCCATGATCCGGGCCCTGGCGGACCGGAGGTTCGGGGTGGGCGGGGACGGGGTCATCCGTGCGGTCCGCACGGCGGCGTTGTCCACCGAGGCGGGCCTGCTCGAGACCGAGCCCCGCGCCGAGTGGTTCATGGACTACCACAACGCCGACGGCAGCCCGGCCGAGATGTGCGGCAACGGCATCCGTGTCTTCGCGCGCTACCTCCTCGAGCGGGGGCTGGTCCAGCTGGGCGAGGACGACGTGCTCGTCGTCGGCACGCGGGCCGGCGCGCGTGAGGTGCGTCGTGACGGCACGGGCTTCCGCGTCGACCTGGGGCCGTGGAGGCTCGGCGACGACGATCCGGTCGTGCGGGCGCGCGAGCTGCACGCGGCGCGTCCCGGCCTGCCGATCTCGGTGGGCAACCCCCACGTGGTGGTGGCACTCGCCGGCGACGACGAACTGGACGGTCTCGACCTGACCTACGTGCCGATCGTCGACCCGGCCCCGGCCGACGGGGCGAACGTCGAGTTCGTGGTCCCGGCCGACCCGCTCGTGGTCGACGGGCTGGGTCGCATCCGCATGCGTGTCCACGAGCGGGGCAGCGGCGAGACCCTGTCGTGCGGCACCGGTGCGGCAGCGGCCGCCCTGGCGACGCGGTACTGGGCAGGAGCCTCGGCACCCGAGGCCTGGCTGGTCGAGGTCCCCGGCGGCGTCGTGGGCGTGTCGGTGAGTCATCACGCCGATGGTGAGCACGTCTCGCTCAGCGGGCCGGCCGAACTGGTCTTCACCGGCGCGCTCGAGCTCTGAGCCGCGCCGGGGGCGGCGTCCAGATCTCGGCGAGATGTCCGATCAGTCGGCGTCGGTGAGTCGCTCGGCACGCAAGATCCGGTATCCCTTGCTGGTGGAGGCGCGGGTCACGTCCACGACGCCGGTCATGGTCTCGTTCATCCAGCGCTGCAGGGAGTCGGCCCCCAGGTTCTTCTGCACGACGAGCCACGCGTCCGACCCCGCGTCGAGGCGGGGGAGCCACTGTTCGAGCAGGGAGTGCAGTTCGGCCTTGCCGACCCGGATCGGCGGATTCGACCAGATCGTCGCGAAGCGGAGATCGTCGGGAACACCGTCGGGGGTCACGGCGTTGACGTTCTCGAGGCCGACCGACCGCGCGTTTTCGCGCACGAGGTCGAGCACTCTCTCGTTCACGTCGACGGCCCAGACCGTCGCGTCGGGTGACGACAACGCGAGGCTCAGTGTGATGGGGCCCCACCCGCACCCGACGTCCAACAGATGGCCCGCCCTCGGCGGCGTCGGCGTGCCCGCCAGCAGGACCGAGGTGCCCGGGTCGACGCGGCCGGGGCTGAAGACGCCGGCAGCCGTGGTCAGGGTCAGCTCCCGTCCTGCGAGGACGACCTCGATCGTCCGGGGCTTGGCCTCGCTGCCGGGCTGGGGGGAGAAGTAGTGCTCGCTGGCCATGGTCGCCAACCTACCGAACATCCGGCAGGGCCTCGCTCCCTGCTCTCCGCACACCGAAAGGGTTAGTATCACCCCGATGACAGACCACACCACGACCCCGCTCGATCCGGAGCGGAACGACCAGCCCGACGACGTCGTCGCGCGCGTGCTCGATCGTGCGGCCCAGAGGGCATCCGGCTACACCGTGTTCTCGCCGGCTCAGGCCATCCAGACCCGCTCGTTGCACCACGACGGCGACTCCGACGGCGATCAGTCCGAGCGCGACGACCGCCAGGCCCTCCGCCGCGTAGCGGGCCTGTCGACCGAACTGCAGGACGTCACCGAGGTCGAGTACCGGCAGTTGCGCCTCGAGAACGTCGTCCTGATCGGCGTCTACTCGCAGGGGTCGATGGCGGACGCCGAGAACTCCCTCCGTGAACTCGCTGCCCTGGCCGAGACGGCGGGGGCGGTCGTGCTCGACGGACTGCTGCAGCGACGGCCGAACCCGGACCCGAGCACCTACCTGGGCAAGGGCAAGGCCGAAGAACTGCGGGGAACGGTCGCGGCCCTCGGCGCCGACACCGTCATCGCCGACACCGAACTGGCCCCCAGCCAGCGACGCGCCCTCGAGGACGTGGTCAAGGTCAAGGTGATCGACCGCACGGCGGTCATCCTCGACATCTTCAGCCAGCACGCCAAGAGCCGGGAGGGCAAGGCGCAGGTCGAACTGGCCCAGCTCGAGTACCTCCTGCCCCGTCTCCGCGGTTGGGGCGAGTCGATGTCCCGCCAGGCCGGTGGACAAGTCGGAGGCGCGGGTGCCGGAATGGGCAGCCGCGGGCCCGGTGAGACCAAGATCGAGCTCGACCGGCGCCGCATCCACACCCGCATGGCCCGGCTCCGCAAGCAGATCAAAGAGATGAAGCCTGCCCGCGACGCCAAGCGGGCCAACCGTGACCGCAACGAGGTGCCCACCGTCGCCATCGCCGGATACACGAACGCCGGGAAGTCCAGCCTCCTGAACCGGTTGACGAGCGCGGGCGTCCTCGTCGAGAACGCGCTGTTCGCGACCCTGGACGCGACGGTCCGCAAGAGCGTGACGGCCGACGGTCGTCCCTTCACGTACGCCGACACCGTCGGATTCGTCCGGAACCTCCCTCACCAGCTGGTCGAGGCATTCCGATCGACGCTCGAGGAGGTCGAGGCGTCCGACGTCATCGTGCACGTCGTCGACGGGTCGCACCCCGACCCCGCCGCCCAGCTCGCCACCGTCCGAGACGTCATCGCCGAGGTCGACGGTCGCGACATCGCCGAGATCGTCGTCTACAACAAGAGCGACCTCGTCGACGACGACCAGCGTCTCGTCCTGCTCGGGCTCGAGCCGACGGCGGTCTTCGTCTCGGCACGGACGGGTGAGGGCATCGACGAGCTGCTGGCCCGCATCGCAGCCGTCCTGCCCGAACCCGAGATCGAGCTCGACCTGTTGGTGCCGTACGACCGCGGCGACGTCGTCTCCCACCTCCACGACTCGGGCCGCATCGTCAGCACGGACTACGAAGAAGAGGGCACCCGCGTCCACGCGCGTGTCTACCCGAGTGACGTCGCCGGGCTCACGCCCTACGTGGCTCCCGTGGGCGTGGGGCGCTGACGCCGAGCCGCACGTCCTCGAACGACGAAGCGCCGACCACCTGTGGTGGTCGGCGCTTCGTCGTTCGCGGGGCGGGTCGCCACCGTCGAGAAGAGATCAGACGGAGCGCAACACGGCGACGACCTTGCCGACGATCTGCGCATGGTCGCCGACGATTGGTTCGAACGCGCTGTTCCGGGGAAGCAGCCAGGTGTGGCCGTCTCGCTGGCGGAACACCTTGACGGTCGCTTCGTCGTCGAGCATGGCCGCGACGATGTCGCCGTTCTCGGCGTCCTGCTGCTGCCGCACGACGACCCAGTCCCCGTCGCAGATGGCCGCGTCGATCATCGAGTCGCCGACCACCCGCAACATGAACAGTTCGCCCTTGCCGACGAGTTGACGCGGCAGGGGCATCACGTCCTCGATTTGCTGCTCGGCCGTGATGGGGATGCCGGCGGCGATCCGTCCGACCATGGGGACGTGAGCAGTGTCGCCGTCGTCACTCGTCGTGAAGACGGTGGCCGGGGCGACCGCCGGCGCCGTCGCGTCCACGAGGACCTCGAGGGCTCGGGGTCGGTTCGGGTCACGGCGGATCTTGCCGGCGAGTTCGAGCTGGTTCAGCTGGTGCGTGACGCTCGACAGGGACTTGAGGCCGACGGCGTCGCCGATCTCGCGCATGCTCGGGGGATACCCGCGGTGTCCGATGCTCTCGGTGATCGCGGCGAGGATCGACGCCTGCTTCGCCGTCAACTCCTTGCGGGGGAGGACGCCCGGATCGAGCTGACGGGGGGCGTCGGTGGCCGCCTGCGGGGTGCGCTTCGGGTCGCTCATGGGTCTCCTGCCGTCGATGTCGGTGGTCCCTGTTTGACTCCTACCACCGATCGAAACCGTATCCGATCGGGCGGTGTCGACAAAACACATGTTCGAGTGTGTCGCGTTGTCGCTTCCCGATCCACAGCGATTCCGTCCCGTGATACTCGTCGCGGGGGTTGAAAGCCTCGGCAATCGAATGTATGTTCGGAACACGTCTTCGTGCCCGGCATTCCCGGCCGAGTGCCGGGCACGAACTCGTCCCCTGTCTTCCACGGTGAAAGGACCACCTCATGAGCGTCACCTCAGCATCAGCAGTTGCGTCCCCCGTCGACTCGACCCGAGTCGTGCGCACGCGTCTGCGCATCACCCGGCGGGGCCGCGCGGTCGTCGCCGCGCTCGTCGCGGTCCCGCTCGTCGTCGTGGCGGGTGCGCTCGTCCTCAACGGTGGCGGCGCCGTCGCGTCCGACACGACGGGTCGCGCGGACTTCCAGCACGTGACCGTCGACGGCGGCGAGACGCTCTGGCAGGTCGCGTCCGAGATCGACCCCGACGCCGATCCTCGCGACGTCATCGCCGACCTCGTCTCGCTCAACAACCTGCCGAGCGCCGAGGTCTCCGCCGGGCAGAGCCTCGCCGTCCCCGCTCAGTACGCTCGCTGAACTGCCGTCGCCGACGAGGCGGGTGGTCCGGTCCACGGTCATCGTGTTCGTTCGGTGGCGACCGACCCGACACACCGTCGGCCCGCCCGTACGATGGTGGAGTGTCCTTCAGTCTCGACGACCTGCCCATCCGTGACGACCTCCGGGGGCTGACGCCCTACGGTGCTCCCCAGAAAAAGGTCCCGGTCGCTCTCAACGTCAACGAGAACACGCATCCCATCCCCGAGGACGTCGCACGCGACATCGTCGAGTCGGTGGCCCGGGCGGTCCTCGACGTCAACAGGTACCCCGATCGTGAGTTCACGACGCTGCGCGACTCGCTGGCGGCCTACCTCGGGCACGATCTGACCCGCGACAACATCTGGGCGGCGAACGGCTCCAACGAGGTCATCCAGCAGCTCCTCCAGGCCTTCGGAGGCCCGGGCCGCTCCGTCCTGGGGTTCCCCCCCACGTATTCGATGCACTCGATCATCGCCACGGGCACCGGCAGCCGGTGGATCGAGGGTCGTCGTGACGAGGGGTTCCGCATCTCGCCCGAGACCGCGGTCTCCGAGATCGAGCGCACCCGTCCCGACATCGTCTTCTTCTGCGGTCCGAACAACCCCACGGGCACCCCTCTCGATCTCGCCACGATCGAGGCTGCCTACGACGCGACGGACGGCATCGTCTTCGTCGACGAGGCCTACGCCGAGTTCATGCCGGCCGACCAGCCGACGGCACTGACCCTCCTGGCCGGCCGCGAACGTCTGGTCGTGTCCCGCACGATGAGCAAGGCGTTCGCCTTCGCCGGTGCCCGGGTCGGCTACCTGGCCGCGCACCCGGCCGTGGCCGACGCGCTGCGTCTGGTGCGCCTCCCGTACCACCTCTCGTCCCTGACGCAGGCGGCGGCCGTCGCAGCGCTCTCGCACGCCAGCGAGATGCTCGCCATGGTCGACGACATCAAGGCCCAGCGTGATCGCATCGTGCACGAGTTGACCGAGCTCGGGTACGAGCCGTGGCCCACCTGGTCGAACTTCGTCCTCTTCGGCGGGGTCGACGATCCGACCGACGTCTTCGAGCGCCTGCTCGAGCGGGGCGTCATCGTCCGCAACCTGGGCATCCCGAACCATCTGAGGGTCAGTGCGGGCACCGAGGCCGAGACCACCGCGTTCCTCGAGGCGCTCCGCGACATTAGGCTCTCTTCGTGACCGAGACGACCCGCGCCGCCCGTACCGCTTCCCTCTCGCGCGAGACGAGCGAGTCCAGCATCGCCCTCGCCCTCGACCTCGACGGTTCGGGCCGATCGACGATCGACTCGTCGGTGCCGTTCTTCGACCACCTCCTGACGGCGTTGTCGAAGCACTCCCTGATCGACCTCGAGGTCACCGCGAAGGGCGACACGCACATCGACGTCCACCACACCGTCGAAGACATCGGCATCACGTTCGGCACCGCGCTGAAGCAGGCGCTCGGCGACAAGTCGGGCATCTCGCGCTACGGTGACGCGCTCGTCCCGCTCGACGAGGCCCTCGTGCAGGCGGTCGTCGACGTGTCGGGGCGTCCGTACCTCGTCCACACGGGCGAGCCGGAGGGGTTCGAGTACCACCTCATCGGCGGGCACTTCACCGGCTCGATGGTCCGCCACGTCTTCGAGGCGATCGCCTTCCACGCCGGCATCACCGTGCACGTCCGCGTGCTGGGCGGGCGTGATCCGCACCACATCGCCGAGGCCGAGTTCAAGGCGTTCGCCCGGGCGCTCCGCCAGGCGGTCCAGCCCGACCCGCGCGTCAGTGGCATCCCGTCGACGAAGGGCGCCCTGTGAGCGGCGCGCGTCCCTCCGTCGTCGTCCTCGACTACGGCAGCGGCAACGTCCACTCGGCCGTCAAGGCGCTCGAGTTGGCGGGTGCCGACGTCGAGCTGACGTCCGATCGCGCCCGGGTGCAGGCGGCCGACGGCCTCTTCGTCCCCGGTGTCGGCGCGTTCGCAGCCGTCATGAGCCAGCTCGAGTCCGTCCGCGGTGGCGAGCTGATCGACCGACGGTTGGCCGGCGGGCGTCCGGTCATGGGCATCTGCGTCGGCATGCAGGTCTTCTTCGAGGGCGGCGTCGAACGCGGCAACAGCACCGGTGGCCTCGGGGCGTGGCCCGGGGTGGTCGACGAACTGAAGGCCGACGTCCTGCCGCACATGGGCTGGAACACCGTCGACGTTCCCGAGGGCAGCGTGCTCTTCGACGGGGTGGCCGACGAGCGGTTCTACTTCGTCCACTCGTTCGCCGCACAAGAGTGGTCCCTCGACGTGATCCGACCCTTCACCGAACCGCACGTCACGTGGGCCGACCACGGCGGCCGCTTCGTCGCCGCCGTCGAGAACGGCCCGCTCTGGGCGACGCAGTTCCACCCCGAGAAGTCGGGCCGGCCGGGCATCCGGCTGCTCTCGAACTGGCTCGGCACCCTCTGACCCCGGCGCGACCGACCCGATCGCGCCTCCTGACCCTGCGGTGCCCGGCGCCGTGAGAGAGACGACATGAGCGAGTTCTGCACCACCCCCGCCCTGACCCTGTTCCCCGCCGTCGACGTGGCGGGCGGTCAGGCCGTGCGCCTGACCCAGGGTGAGGCCGGCAGCGAGACGAACTACGGCGACCCGGTCTCGGCAGCCGACGACTGGGCGAGCCAGGGCGCCGAATGGCTGCACCTGGTCGACCTCGACGCCGCCTTCGGGCGCGGTGACAACCGCGCCGTCATCAAGAGGGTCATCAAGCAGGTCAAGGGCGTCAACGTCGAGCTCAGCGGTGGCATCCGCGACGACAAGTCCCTCGAGGACGCGTTGAGCACCGGCGTGAAGCGCATCAACCTCGGCACCGCGGCCCTCGAGAACCCCGAGTGGGCCGCCCACGTCATCGCCGAGTACGGCGAGGCGGTGGCCGTCGGGCTCGACGTCCGGGGCACCACGCTGGCGGCGCGGGGTTGGACGGAAGAGGGCGGCGATCTCTGGACCGTCCTCGCCCGGCTCGAAGAGGCCGGCTGTGCGCGCTACGTCGTGACCGACGTGACGAAGGACGGCACGCTCCAGGGCCCCAACGTCGACCTGTTGCGTCAGGTGATGGAGCACACCGATCGTCCGGTGATCGCCTCGGGGGGGATCTCGAGCCTCGACGACCTCGTGGCTCTGCGTGAGCTCGTGCCGCAGGGGCTCGAGGGCGCCATCGTCGGCAAGGCGCTCTACTCGGGAGCCTTCACCCTCGGTGCAGCCCTCGACGTCGCGTCGAACTGATGACGACCGCGCCGGGCGGACCGGGGCACGCACACGACGTTCCCGGTCCCGGCGGAGACAGTGCCGGGCGGCCGTGGGCCGGGCGCACCTTCGACCATCACGACACGGCGCACGCCGGAGACGACGGGTCCGCCGACCCGGTCCTGCTCGACGCCCTCCTCGGGTTCCGCGAGGGGCGGCTCGGAGAGAGCGACGTCGTCGACGCCCTCCGTCCGGCGCGCCTGCTCGTGCCGCTGGTCGCCGTGGCGGGGGACGAAGGTCTCGACGACCACGGTCGCCGCGTCGACAAGACGCAGGAGCTCTCCATCGTCACGGTCTCGGGTCCCGACGGCCGGGACGTGTTGCCGGCCTTCACCTCGGTCGAGACCTTGACGCGGTGGCGCCCCGCTGCCCGACCGGTGCCGGTGGAGGCTCGGCGCGTGGCCCTCGCGGCCGCCTCGGAGTCGACCGACCGCATCGTGGTCGACCCCGGTTCGATCACCGAGTTCGGTCTGCGTCGTCCGGCCGTCTGGGCCGTCGCGCAAGACCTCCCGTGGGTGCCGAGCCACCACGACCAAGACGTCCTGCGCGCGTTCCTCGACGCGTCACGTGACGAGGAGGCGCTGGTCAGCCTGGTCGTCGCGCCCGGCTATCGAGACGCCCGGCTCGGTGCCCCCGAGATCGTCGTCCAGCTGGGCGTGGCGCCGGGTCTGGACCGCGACGCCCTTCACGCGCTGCTACAGCGACTGCAGGCGGCCTGGGCCGCCGATCCGGTGATCGCCGACCGGGTCGACAGCATGTCGGTGAAGGTCGTCCCGGGCTGAGGACGAGCCGTCCGTCAGGGTGCGGGAGCCGGACGCGCGGTTCGGGGGACGCGCGGTTCAGTTGACGGGGCCGGTGTACTTCTCGCCGGGGCCCTGGCCGATCGCGTCGGGGATGGCCGACGCTTCCCGGAAGGCGAGTTGCAGCGATCGCAGGCCGTCGCGGAGCGCCCGGGCGTGCTGGTCGCCGATCTCGGGTGCGCTGGCGGTCACGAGTCCGGCGAGGGAGGTGATGAGCTTGCGGGCCTCGTCGAGGTCGGTCTGTCGCTGCGGATCGTCGGCCAGGCCGACCTTCACCGCGGCAGCGCTCATCAGGTGGACGCAGACGGTGTTGATGACCTCGACCGCGTTGACGTCGGCGATGTCACGTGCGGCGTCGTCACCGAAGTGCAGATCGTCCTCGAACCGCGCCGTCGCGGGGGAGGTGTCGGGCGACGTGGCCGGTGCCGGATCGCCGAAGCGGGCGTCGGGAATGGGTGCGTCGTCGGGGGAGTGGCTCACGAACTGATCCTCTGCTAAACTCGTCCAGGCTCGGAGCGTCTGCTCCGTGCGAAAGTGGAGATTCTCCCACCCGCGCTTGACCGTTAGACAAGGTTACCGGGTTGTTGGCACCCCGTTCGATCAGCACCACCGTTCCACCTCGGTCCTCGTCAGAGGTCTCGGGCAGACGGCGACCGAGCAGCCAGGGTGCGGTGTGATGTGTCGTCAGACGGTGCGCGCACAAAACTCCTCTTTCTCTGGTGAGGCCGTCCGGCCCCGCCAGATGCAGAAATGACGACAGAGGAGTTCCGCATCAGCGATCCCCGTACGAACGACCGTATCCGCGTCCCCGAGGTCCGCCTCGTCGGGCCCGCAGGTGAGCAGATCGGCGTCGTTCCCATCGCCATGGCCCTGCGTCTCGCCGCAGAGGCCGAGCTCGACCTGGTCGAGGTGGCCCCCAACTCGAAGCCTCCCGTGGCCAAGATCATGGATCACGGAAAGTTCAAGTACGAGGCTGCGCAGAAGGCGAAAGAAGCCCGTCGCAACCAGGCGAACACGATCCTCAAAGAGGTCCGTTTCCGCCTGAAGATCGACAAGCACGACTACGAGACGAAGCGCAAGCGCGCCGAGGGCTTCCTCCAGGGCGGCGACAAGGTCAAGGCCATGATCCTGTTCCGTGGTCGCGAGCAGTCGCGTCCCGACCAGGGTGTCCGCCTGCTCCAGCGCTTCGCCGAAGACGTCTCCGAGTGGGGCAGCGTCGAGTCGACGCCCACCATCGACGGCCGCAACATGGTGATGGTCATCGGCCCGCACAAGAACAAGTCCGAGGCCAAGGCCGAGGCAGAAGCTCGCAAGGCAGCCAACAAGCCGCCGAAGCACCCGACGTCCGACGAGGTCCCGGCCGATGCACCGGCCGAGCGACCGACAGAAGAAAGTAAGTAAGACATGCCCAAGCAGAAGACCCACTCCGGCGCCAAGAAGCGCTTCAAGGTCACCGGTTCCGGCAAGATCATGAAGCAGCAGGCTGGCATGCGCCACAACCTCGAGGTGAAGAGCGCCAAGCGCAAGGCTCGCCTGAACCAGGACCAGGTGCTCGCTCCCGCCGACGCCAAGGTCGCCAAGAAGCTTCTCGGTCACTGACCGCTGACACGAACGTAGAGGAACAAGAAAATGGCAAGAGTCAAGAGAGCGGTCAACGCCGCCAAGAAGCGTCGCGTCATCCTCGAGCGTGCCGAGGGTTACCGCGGTCAGCGTTCGCGCCTGTACCGCAAGGCCAAAGAGCAGGTCACGCACTCGCTCGTCTACTCGTACCGTGACCGTCGTGCGCGCAAGGGCGAGTTCCGTCGTCTGTGGATCCAGCGCATCAACGCCGCGTCGCGTGCGAACGGCCTGACCTACAACCGCCTCATCCAGGGTCTGTCCCTGGCCGGCGTCGAGGTCGACCGTCGCATCCTGGCCGAGCTGGCCGTCAACGAGCCCGCCACGTTCGCGTCGCTCGTCGCCACCGCGAAGGCCGCGCTGCCCGCCGACACCTCGGCCCCCAAGGTCGCCGCGTAGTCGCACCCGCACCACCCTCGAGGCCCGACGGCCCGACACCCACCCCGGTGTCGCCGTCGGGTCTCGTGCGTCCGCGGCAGGCGGTGGTCCTCGTGCGGCATCATGGACGGGTGCCCCACGACTCCCTGCTCGACAATCCCCGTTCACCCCGAGTCCGGGCGGTGGCCAAGCTCTCGAAGCGCGACGCTCGCACCGAGACCCGCACGTTCCTGCTCGAAGGGCCGCAGTCGGTCGGTGAGGCCCTGGCCTTCCGGCCCGAGCTGATCGTCGAACTCTTCGGCACCCCGACGGCTCTCGAGCGTTACCCCGAGGTGGCGGTCGCCGCCGGGGCGGAGGGCATCGACGTCCAGTTCGTCACCGAGCCGGTGCTCGAGGCCATGGCCGACACGGTCACGCCACAGGGCATCGTCGCCGTCTGTCGGCAGTTCCCCACATCGGTCAAGGACGTCTTCGCCGCCGAGCCGAAGCTCGTCGTGATCCTCGAGGAAGTCCGCGACCCCGGCAACGCGGGCACCATCATCCGGGCCGCGGACGCCGCGGGTGCCGACGCCGTCATCATGACCGGTCGCAGCGTCGACCTCTACAACCCCAAGGTCGTCCGGTCCACGACGGGTTCGCTGTTCCACGTGCCGGTCGCCGTGGGCGTCGAGTTGCCGGCGATCGTCGACCGGTGTCGTGAGGTCGGCCTCCAGGTGCTCGCCGCCGACGTCAAGGGGGACGACCTGCTCGCCGCCCGCACCGAGGGCGTGCTCGCCGAGCCGACCGCCTGGCTCTTCGGCAACGAGGCCCGAGGTCTCACCGACGCCGACCTCGCGCGTGCCGACCGCGCCCTGGTCGTGCCCATCTACGGTCACGCCGAATCGATGAACCTCGCGACGGCGGCCTCGGTGTGCCTCTACGAGAGCGCCTTCGCCCACCGCAGCTAGCGCCTCCTCGTCCCGCAGGAGGCGCGGGTCGGGCCGTGCGCTCTCGTCGCGGTGGGACGCGTCGTTTCGTTTTCATTAAGAATCCACTGTGAATTTGACCCCGACCTGGGGGTCTGTTTGTGTGGGCGCATGGAACCCCTCGTCGTGGTCGACCACGTCAACAAGCACTTCGGTGACCTCCACGTCCTGAAGGACATCACCACGACGGTGGGCAAGGGTGAGGTGGTCGTCGTGATCGGCCCGAGCGGTTCGGGCAAGTCGACCCTCTGCCGGGCGATCAACCGCCTCGAGACCATCGACGACGGCGTCATCACGATCGACGGCACGCGTCTGCCCGAAGAAGGTGCGGCTCTCGCCCGCCTGCGCGCCGACGTCGGCATGGTGTTCCAGAGCTTCAACCTCTTCTCGCACAAGACCATCCTCGAGAACGTCATGCTGGGCCAGCTCAAGGTGCGGAAGCGCACCAAGGCCGAAGCGCGTGAGCGGGCGATGCAGTTGCTCGAGCGGGTCGGCGTCGCGAACCAGGCCGACAAGATGCCGTCCCAGCTCTCGGGCGGGCAGCAGCAGCGTGTCGCGATCGCCCGGGCACTGGCGATGGACCCCAAGGTGATGCTCCTGGACGAGCCCACCAGCGCACTCGACCCCGAGATGATCACCGAGGTGCTCGACGTCATGGTGCAGCTCGCGAAGGACGGCATGACGATGATCGTCGTCACCCACGAGATGGGGTTCGCGCGCAAGGCCGCCGATCGCGTCGTCTTCATGGCCGACGGTCAGATCGTCGAAGAGGCGACGCCCGAGAAGTTCTTCACCGACCCCCAGTCGACCCGCGCCCAGGACTTCCTCGCGAAGATCCTCACGCACTGAGCGGGCGCGGCCGAGTCCGCGACCCGTTCCCCGGCACCCGAACAGCCGGCCCACGACACCCGATCGCCGCCCGGCGTCCGGGTCACCCAGCAAGGAGATCAGAATGCGACTCAGCAAGGGATTCGTCGCCGTAGCCGCAGCAGCCGCCGTGGTCCTCGGCCTCTCGGCCTGCACCGACTCGTCGGCCCCGGCCGTCGACGTCGAGACGCCGGCCGACTTCGCCGAAGGCAGCACCATGGCCCGCCTCGCCGACGCCGGTGAGATCACCATCGGCACCAAGTTCGACCAGCCGCTGTTCGGCCTGGCCAACCCCGACGGCGTGCCCGAGGGCTTCGACGCCGAGATCGGCAAGCTCGTCGCCGCGAAGCTCGGCATCGAAGCCGACAAGATCACGTGGGTCGAGACCGTCTCGGCCAACCGCGAGCCGTTCATCCAGAACGGCCAGGTCGACCTCGTCATCGCGACCTACACGATCAACGACGATCGCAAGAAGGTCGTCTCGTTCGCCGGCCCGTACTACACGGCCGGTCAAGACCTGCTGGTGCTCGACGGCAACCCCGAGGGGATCGAGTCCGCCGACGACCTGGCCGGCAAGAAGGTCTGCACCGTCAGCGGCTCGACCAGCGAGAAGAACGTGGCCGAGTACACCACCGACATCCTCGCCACCGACACGTACTCGAACTGCCTCGAGCCCCTCCGCACCGGTGCGGTGTCGGCCGTGACGACCGACAACGTCATCCTGGCCGGCCTCGCCGACCAGAACGAGGGCGAGTTCGAGGTCGTGGGGGAGACCTTCACCGAGGAGCCCTACGGCATCGGTCTGGCCCTCGACGACACCGACTTCCGCATGTTCGTCAACGACACGCTCCAGGACGCCGAGGACGACGGCACCTGGGACGAGCTGTGGGAGAAGACCGCGGGCAAGGTGCTCGACACCCCGACGCCCCCCACGATCGACCGCTACTGACACCGCGCGGGCACCCGGGGCGACCAGCCCCCGGGTGCCCGCGTCCTGCCCCGACCGAAGGACCCTGTTGAACCCCTTGGACGTCATCCCCGGCTTCGACGCCGTGACCGACAACTGGCCCCGCTTCTGGGACGGCTTCGTCACGACGCTCCAGCTGCTCGTTCTGTCGGGCCTCGGGGCCCTCGTGATCGGTTTCTTCGTCGCGGCTCTGCGCATCTCGCCCGTGGCGTCCTTCCGCACGTTCGCGACGGTCTACACCGAGGCGCTGCGCAACATCCCGCTCACGCTCGTGCTCTTCTTCTGCGCCTTCGTCCTGCCGTACCTCGGAGTCGACTTCGGCACGTACTTCCCGTTGGCCGTCATCGGCTTGACCGCGTACACCTCGCCGTTCGTCGCGGAGGCCATCCGGTCGGGCATCAACGGCGTCCCCGTCGGGCAGGCCGAGGCGGCCCGCAGCATCGGCCTCGGCTTCGGCCAGACGCTCGGCCACGTGATCCTCCCGCAGGCCATGCGCATGGTCGTGCCCCCGCTGATCAACGTCTTCATCGCCCTCACCAAGAACACCTCGGTGGCCGGCGGTTTCTTCGTGGCCGAACTCTTCGCCGCGGGGCGCTACATCGCGAACGATCGTGGTGACGCCGTCATCACGACGCTGCTCGCCGTGGCGTTCTTCTACCTGCTCGTCACCATCACGCTCGGCCGTCTCGCCGCCGTGGTCGAGAAGAAGGTCGCAGTCCTCCGATGAGCACCTCCGTCCTCTACGACGCCCCGGGGCCGAGGGCCCGCCGCACCTCGCGGATCATCTCGGTGGTCGGCGTCGTGCTCGTCCTGGCCCTGGTCGCCTACCTCGTCTACCTCCTCGGCCGCCCCCGCATCAGCGCGAACGGTGCCGAGAGTCCCGGCGTGCTCGACGCGTCGCGGTGGGACATCCTCGGTGACCTCGCGCTCTGGCGGGCGATCGGTCGGGGCTGGTTGGCGACCATCCAGGCCGCGGCCGTCGCGTCGGTCCTCGCGGTGGTCATCGGCGTCCTCTTCTCGTTCCTCCGGACGGCGCGGTCCGCCTGGGTGCGCGTTCCCACGACGGTGCTGCTCGAGTTCTTCCGCGGCATGCCCGTCCTGCTGATGATGCTGTTCATCCTGTTGGTCTTCTCGACCGGCGCCTTCTGGGCCGTGGTCGCGGCGCTGGCGGTCTACAACGGGGCGCTCATCGGCGAGGCGCTGCGCGCGGGCATCGCCTCGCTGCCGAGGGGACAACGCGAGGCCGGCCTCGCGATCGGGCTCACCCCGATCCGTACGCGCTTCGCCATCGAGTTCCCGCAGGCCTTCCGTCAGATGCTGCCGATCATCCTGGCCCAGCTCGTCGTCCTGTTGAAGGACACCTCGCTCGGCTACATCGTCGGCTACGTCGAACTGACCCGGAGCGGTCTCACGCGTCTGGGCACCTATTACGGCAGCACGTACACGTTCACCCTCTTCGCGGTCGTCCTCGTCGTCTACCTCGCCACGAACCTCCTGCTCTCGTGGGTCGTCCGCGTCGTCGACCGACGGACGGGGCGGCGCGCGGTCGTCGCCAAGCGGCCGGGCACGCCGAAGGACCCGGGCATGTTCGGACGCGGGGGCCGCTACGAGTCCGACCACGTGTCGGGCCGCGCGACCTGACCCGGTCCGTCCACCCGATCCCAGCCCGCGCCTCCTCGTCCGTCACGACCAGGAGGCGCGGGTCGCCTCCCAACGATCGCTAAGCTTGGTTCTCGTGTCAGACTCCGTCCCCCTCTCCGAAGACGCCGTCGCGTCGGCGGTCGACGCCGCCCTCGCGGCGATCGCCACGGCGGCCACCGTCGCCGAGCTCAAGACCGCCCGTGCCCAGCACGTCGGCGAGGCCTCGGTGCTGGCCCGCCTGAACGCCGGTCTGCGCGATCTGCCGAACGACCAGAAGGCGGCGGCGGGCAAGCTCGTCGGTCAGGCCCGGGGCCGGGTCGGTCAGGCCGTCGCCACGCGCGAGGCCGAACTGGCCGTGATCGAGGAGTCCGCGCGGCTCGAGGCCGAGGCCGTCGACGTCACGGCTCTGCCGTCGCGCCGTCGCGCCGGGGCCCGCCATCCCCTGACCTTGCTGCAAGAGCGCATGGCCGACCTGTTCGTCGGCATGGGGTGGGAGGTCAACGAGGGCCCCGAACTCGAGCACGAGTGGTTCAACTTCGACGCCCTGAACTTCGACGCCGACCACCCGGCCCGGGCCATGCAGGACACGTTCTTCGTCGACCCCGTCGACCGTCACCTGGTGTTGCGCACGCATACGTCGCCGGTGCAGATCCGCACGCTCCTCTCGAAAGAGCTGCCGGTCTACAACGTCGCGCTGGGCCGGGTGTTCCGCACCGACGAGCTCGATGCGACGCACACGCCCGTCTTCACCCAGCTCGAGGGCATCGCCGTCGACGAGGGCCTCACCATGGCGCACCTGCGCGGAACCCTCGAGCACCTCGCCCGCTCGATGTTCGGCGCCGAGGCGCAGATCCGGCTGCGCCCCAACTACTTCCCCTTCACCGAGCCCAGCGCCGAGATGGACGTCTGGCAGCCGAACGCCAAGGGCGGCGCACGGTGGGTCGAGTGGGGCGGTTGCGGGATGGTCAACCCGAACGTGCTGCGGGCGGCCGGCATCGACCCCGAGCGCTACCAGGGTTTCGCCTTCGGCATGGGCATCGAGCGCACCCTCCAGTTCCGCAACGACCTCAACGACATGCGCGACATGGTCGAGGGTGACGTCAGGTTCAGCGAGCAGTTCGGGATGGTGGTCTGATGCGGGTTCCGCTGAGTTGGCTCGGTGAGTTCGTCGAGCTGCCGGGCGACGTGTCGCTCGAGAGCGTCCACGCCGCCCTCGTGTCGGTCGGGTTCGAAGAAGAAGACGTCCACGTCGGCGACGTGACCGGGCCCCTCGTGGTCGGTCAGGTGCTCGAGTTCACGCCCGAGCCGCAGAAGAACGGCAAGACGATCAACTGGTGCCAGGTCGCCGTGGGCCCGAACGCCTCGACCGAGCCCGATGACGTCCGCGGCATCGTCTGCGGTGCCCACAACTTCGTCGTCGGCGACAAGGTCGTCGTGTCGTTGCCCGGTGCGGTGCTGCCCGGGCCGTTCCCGATCGCCGCCCGCAAGACCTACGGGCACGTCTCCGACGGCATGATCGCCTCGTCCCGCGAGCTCGGCCTCGGCGACGAGCACGACGGCATCCTCGTCCTCTCGTCGCTCGGCCTCGATCCCGAGGTCGGCACGGACGCGATCGAGCTGCTCGGCCTCGACGAGGCCGCGGTCGAGATCAACGTGACGCCCGACCGGGGCTACGCCTTCAGCATCCGGGGGGTGGCCCGCGAGTACTCGCACGCCACCGGGGCGACCTTCCGCGACCCCGCGTCGCTCGTCTCTCCGACCCCGTCGTCCGGCTTCCCGGTCGTCGTGGACGACCAGGCCCCCGTGCGCGACCGGGTCGGCGTGCAGACCTTCACCACCAAGGTGGTCCGCGGCATCGACGCGACCCGTCCGACCCCTCCGTGGCTCGCGTCGCGCTTGCGACTGGCGGGGGTCCGCAGCATCTCGCTGCCGGTCGACGTCACGAACTACGTCATGTTCGAGCTCGGCCAGCCGATCCACGGCTACGACCTCGACAAGGTCAGTGGTGGCCTCTCGGTCCGCCGGGCCGCACCGGGCGAGCGCCTCGAGACCCTCGACGGCCAGGTGCGCGACCTGCACGCCGAGGACCTCGTGATCGCCGACGAGTCGGGTGCCGTCGGCCTGGCCGGCGTCATGGGCGGCGCCTCGACCGAGATCGGCGCCAGCACGACCGACGTCCTCGTCGAGGCCGCGACCTTCGACCCCACGTCGATCGCCCGTACCGCCCGCCGCCACAAGCTGCCGAGCGAGGCGTCCAAGCGCTTCGAGCGCGGTGTCGACCCGCAGGTGGCCGAGGCAGCCGCCCAGCGCGTGGTCGACCTGCTCGTCGAGCTCGCCGGCGGCACGTCCGACGCGCTCGGGTCACGGTGGGACGCCTCCACCCCTCCTGACACGATCACCCTGCCGGTCGATCGAGCCGCCCGCCTCATGGGCGTCGACTACACGGACGACGAGGTCTCCGGTGCCCTCACGGCCATCGGGGCGAGCGTCGAGCGAGCTGGTGACGACTGGCTCGTGACCCCGCCGACCTGGCGCAGCGACCTGGTCGACTCCGCGTCGCTCGTCGAAGAAGTCGCTCGCATCACGGGTTACGACCGCATCCCCTCCGTCCTGCCCGTCGCCCCGGCCGGTCGTGGGTTGTCGCGCGAGCAGCAGCTGCGTCGGCAGGTGTCGAACGGGCTCGCCGCGGCCGGCTCGACCGAGGTCGCCGCGTACCCGTTCGTCTCCTCGGCCCAGAACCTCGCCTTCGGCTCGGCCGACGGCACCGGGCTGCCCGCCGTCCGACTCGCCAACCCCCTCGACTCGGCAGCGCCCGAACTCCGTCGGTCACTGGTGCCGGGGCTGCTCGAGGTCGCCCGTCGCAACCTCGGTCGCGGTCTCGTCGACCTCTCGGTGTTCGAGGTGGGCACGGTCTTCCTGCCGGACGAGGGCGTCGTCTACGGCAGCGACGAGGTCCCCTTCGGGGCCGCCCGCCCCGACGACGCCACGCTGGGCGCCCTTGCCGACGCCCTGCCGCTCCAGCCGCGACACCTCGGCCTCCTGACGGTCGGCACGGTCGTCGATCGCGCCCCCGGGCAATCCGCCGTCCCGGCGTCCCTCGCCGACGTGCTCGACGCCGTGCGCGTCGCGGCGTCGGCCGTGGCCGCCGAGGTCACCTTCCGACAGGCCCGGCACGTCTCGCTGCACCCGGGCCGCACGGCCGAGGTGCTCGTCGGCGACGAGGTCGTGGGCATCGCGGGCGAGCTGCTGCCCAGCGTGGCAGCGGAGCTCGACCTGCCCCGGGTGGTCGCCGTGGCCGAGCTCGACCTCGACCGCCTCATCGCCCTCGCCGTCGCCGAGCCGGTCACCTCGGCCCTCTCGTCCTACCCCGCGGCGACCCAAGACCTCTCCCTCGTGGTGGGCGTCGACGTCCCCGCGGGCGACGTGCTCACGACCGTGCGCGAGGGGGCGGGCCCCCTGCTCGAGACGGTCCGGCTGGTCGACGACTACCGAGGTGCCGGGTTGCCCGACGCGACCAAGTCGCTCACCTTCGCCCTGCGCTTCCGGGCCGGAGACCGCACCCTCACCGCCGCCGAGGCCTCCGAGGCCAAGTCCGGCTCCGTCCGTCTGGCCGGCGAGCGATTCGGGGCGGCGCTCCGCGACTGACACTCGCCCGGCGCCGCCGCCCCTGATCCCAGGCCGAATTCGAACATTAGGGTGGACGCATGCCTTTCTCCGTTGCCGTGGCCGGCGCGAGTGGTTACGCCGGTGGTGAGCTCCTGCGCTTGCTGGCCGAGCATCCCGACTTCGAGGTGCAGACCGTCACCGCGTTCCAGAACGCCGGTCAGCCACTCCTCGCGGTCCAGCCGCACCTGCGCTCGTTGGCGCACCTGACCCTGGTCGACACGACGCCCGAAGCCCTCTCGGGGCACGACGTCGTGTTCCTCGCCCTGCCCCACGGCAAGTCGGGGGCGATCACCGCCCAGTTGCCCGACGACACGCTCGTCGTCGACTGTGGTGCCGACCACCGGTTGACCGACGAGTCCGCCTGGCAGGCGTTCTACGGTGGCGAGTTCTACGGAGCCTGGTCGTACGGTCTACCCGAACTCGTCCTCGGTGACGCCCCGGGTCGCCAGCGCGACGTCCTGGTCGGGGCCAAGCGCATCGCGGTGCCCGGCTGCAACGTCACCGCGGTGACCCTGGGGTTGGCCCCCGGCGTCCAGGCGGGCGTCGTCGAGACCGCCGACATCGTGACCGTGCTGGCCGTCGGTCCGTCCGGGGCGGGCAAGGCGCTCAAGACCCACCTGTTGGCCAGCGAGTTGATGGGGTCGGCGTCGGCCTACGGGGTGGGCGGCAGCCACCGGCACATCCCCGAGATCCAGCAGAACCTCCGGGTGGCCGGCGCGACGGAGGTGAACGTCTCGTTCACCCCGGTGCTCGTGCCGATGGCGCGGGGCATCCTCGCCACGACGACGGCGCGTCTCGCCCCGGGCGTCACCGCCCACGACGTGCGATCCGCCTGGCAGCAGGCCTACGCGAACGAGCCCTTCGTGCACCTGCTGCCGGACGGCGAGTTCCCGCGCACGGCCGACACGATCGGTGCCAACACCGCCCTGATCGGACTCGCCGTCGACGAGGCCGCCGACCGCGTGGTCGTGGTCACCGCCCTCGACAACCTCGTGAAGGGCACGGCCGGTGCCGCCGTCCAGTCCGCCAACATCGCGCTCGGCCTGGCCGAGACCACCGGCCTCGGCCAGAACGGAGTCGCCCCGTGAGCGTCACCGCAGCAGCCGGTTTCGAGGCCTCCGGCGTCGTCGCCGGCCTCAAGAGTTCGGGCGCGCCGGACGTCGCCCTGGTCGTCAACCGAGGTCGCAGCACGGCCGCAGCGGCCGTCTTCACCAGCAACAGGGCCAAGGCGAACCCCGTCCTGTGGTCCCAGCAGGTCGTCGCCGACGGTCGCGTCGACGCCGTCGTCCTCAATTCCGGAGGCGCGAACTGCTTCACGGGAGCCTTCGGCTTCCAGACGACGCACTCCACGGCCGAGACCGTGGCCGGCGCCCTCGGCCTGTCGGCGACGGACGTCCTCGTCTGCTCGACGGGCCTCATCGGCGTCGGCGACCAGACCTTCCGCGACAAGGTGCTGAGCGGCTCCACGGCCGCGGCCGACGCCCTGTCGGTCGACGGCGGCCTCGATGCCGCCACGGCGATCATGACGACCGACACCAAGCCCAAGCAGGCCGTCGTCTCGGGTGACGGCTGGGTCGTCGGCGGAATGGCCAAGGGTGCGGGCATGCTCGCCCCCGGACTCGCCACGATGCTCGTGGTGCTCACGACGGACGCCGACGTCGACGCGTCCGGTCTCGATTCCGCACTCCGCGAGGCGACCCGGGTCACCTTCGACCGTCTCGACTCGGACGGCTGCATGTCGACGAACGACACCGTCGTGTTGTTGGCCAGCGCCGAGTCCGGTGTCGCGCCTCCTGCCGGCGACTTCGCGGCGGCGGTCACGGCGCTCTGTGCCGACCTCGCCGAGCAGTTGCAGGCCGACGCCGAGGGTGCCTCGCACGACATCCGCATCGAGATCGTGGGGGCGGCATCCGACGACGACGCCGTCGAGGTGGGCCGTTCGATCGCTCGCAACAACCTCTTCAAGGCAGCCGTCTTCGGCAACGACCCCAACTGGGGCCGCGTGCTCGCCGCCATCGGCACCACGTCGGCCGAGTTCGACCCGTACGACGTCGACGTGACCATCAACGGCGTCCGCGTCTGCCACGCCGGGGCACCCGATCGGCCGAGCGACGACGTCGACCTGACGCCCCGGGCGGTCCACGTGCTCGTCGACCTGAAGACGGGGCCGGTCGAGGCGACCATCCTGACGAACGATCTCACGCACGACTACGTGCACGAGAACAGCGCGTACTCCAGCTGATGGGCGTCCACACGAGCACCGGTGCGACGGCGGCCGACGAGCAGGAGCTCGCGGCGGTCAAGGCCTCGACCCTGATCGAGTCCCTGCCCTGGCTGAAGCGCTTCTCTGGCAAGGTCGTCGTCGTGAAGTTCGGCGGCAACGCCATGGTCGACGACGCCCTCAAGCAGGCGTTCGCCGAGGACATGGTCTACCTGCGCTACGCCGGGTTGCACCCGGTGGTCGTCCACGGCGGGGGGCCACAGATCTCGGCCGCCCTCGACGCCGCCGGCATCGAGAGCGAGTTCCGGGGCGGCTACCGCTACACGTCGACCGAGGCGATCTCGGTCGTGCGCGACGTCCTGGCCGGCGAGGTCAACCGCGAGATCGTCGACCTGATCAACGAGCACGGCGACCTGGCCCGCGGTGTCTCCGGCGAGGGCTCGACCTTGTTCGAGGGTCGCAAGCGCGGTGTCGTGGTCGACGGCGAGACCTTCGACCTGGGACACGTGGGCGACGTGACACACGTCGACCCGTCGTCGGTGCTGGCCGAGATCGAGGCGGGGCGCATCCCCGTGGTGTCGTCGATCGCGACGAACACGATCGATCCCGAGCACGCCCTCAACGTCAACGCCGATGCGGCGGCGGGTGCCCTGGCCATCGCCCTCGGTGCGGCCAAGCTCGTCGTCCTGACCGACGTCGCCGGGCTCTACGCCGACTGGCCGAACCGCGACTCGCTCGTCGAGGCCATCACGGTGTCGGCCCTCACCGACATGCTCCCGACCCTCGAGTCGGGCATGATCCCCAAGATGCGCGCCTGCCTCGACTCGGTCGTCGGTGGCGTCGGAGGAGCGACCATCATCGACGGTCGCATCCCGCACTCGATCCTCCTCGAGGTGTTCACCCAACGCGGGTCGGGCACCGAGGTGGTTCCCGACGACCGGGCGGCGTCGACCGGCGCCCCCGTCGTCACCTCGTTCGGCACCCCCGCCGGCGAGATCGTCACCACCAGGGGCACCGCCCCGGGTGGCCCTGCCGCCAGCGGCACCGACACGAAAGGACAGTCGTGACCATGATCCAGACCCAAGGCGGTACCTGGCAGCGCCGATTCGGCGACTCGATGATGCGTTCGCTGTCCACTCCGAAGGTGATGCTCGACCGCGGCGAGGGCTGCCAGGTCTGGGACGTCGACGGCAAGCGTTACCTCGACTTCCTGGCGGGCATCGCCGTGAACGCCCTCGGACACGCCCACCCGGTGCTCGTCGAGGCGCTCACCGAGCAGGCGAGCAAGCTGATCCACGTCTCCAACTACTTCGCGACGGCTCCGCAGGTCGAGCTCGCCGAACGGCTGACCCGCATCAGCGGTGCCGGCGAGCGTGGGCGCGTCTACTTCGGCAACAGCGGAGCCGAGGCCAACGAGGCCGCGGTCAAACTGGCCCGCCTCAACCGCGGTGACGGCTCGCGCACGCGCATCCTCGCCCTGCAGAACTCGTTCCACGGGCGCACCATGGGCTCGCTCGCGCTGACCGGCAAGCCGGCGCTGCGCGAACCGTTCGAGCCGATGATGCCCGGGGTCGAGCACATCGACACGACCGTCGAGGCACTCGAGGCGGCCCTCGACGGTACGGTGGCAGCCCTGTTCGTCGAGCCGATCAAGGGCGAGGCCGGCGTCGTCGACCTGCCCGAGGGCTACCTCGAGCGTGCCCGCGAACTCACCACGAAGCACGGTGCCCTGCTGATCCTCGACGAGATCCAGACCGGCATCGGCCGGACCGGCTCGTGGTTCGCCTTCCAGCAGCACGACATCGTCCCCGACGCCATCACCGTCGCCAAGGGCATCGCCGGGGGAGTCCCCATCGGCGCGCTCATCACCTTCGGCGACACGTCCGACCTGTTCGAGGCCGGTCAGCACGGCAGCACCTTCGGCGGCAACCCGCTCGCCACCGCCGCGGCCAACGCCGTGCTCGGCGAGATCGAGTCGAGCCAGCTCGTGCTCAACGCGATCGTCCGGGGCGACCAGCTCCGCGCGGCCGTCGAGTCGATCGGTTCGCCGCTCGTCCGCGAGATCCGCGGCAACGGCCTCCTGATCGGCCTGGGGCTGGCGCAGCCCGTCGCGGCGCAGGTCGCCGCCGACGCCCTCGAGGCCGGCCTCATCGTCAACGCCCCCAACGACTCGAGCATCCGTCTCGCGCCTCCCCTGATCGTCGGTGACGACGAGATCGCCGAGTTCACCCAGATCATGACCACCGTCCTGAAAGGCCTCGAATGACCCGCCACTTCCTCCGGGACGACGACCTGACCACCGCCGAGCAGCTCGAGGTGCTCGATCTCGCCGACGAACTCAAGCGCGACCGTTGGTCCCAGCGCCCGCTGGCCGGTCCGCAGACCGTCGCCGTGATCTTCGACAAGTCGTCGACCCGTACCCGGGTCTCCTTCGCGGTCGGCATCGCCGACCTCGGCGGCAGCCCGCTGATCATCGCCACCGCGAACAGCCAGCTCGGCGGCAAGGAGACCCCGTCCGACACGGCGCGCGTGCTCGAGCGCATGGTGTCCGCCATCGTCTGGCGCACCTACGCGCAGTCCGGCCTCGAAGAGATGGCGGCGGGGACGACCGTGCCCGTCGTCAACGCGTTGAGCGACGACTTCCACCCGTGTCAGCTGCTCGCCGACCTGCAGACCATCCGCGAGAAGAAGGGCACGCTCGCCGGCCTCTCGGTGGCCTTCGTCGGTGACGGGCGCTGCAACATGGGCCAGTCGTACCTGCTGGCCTGCGCGACCGCGGGCATGCACGTCCGCATCGGTGCCCCCGAGGGCTTCCTGCCCGACCCGACCGTCGTGGCCGACGCCGAGGCGATCGCCGCGCGGACGGGCGGCTCCGTGCTCGTCACGACCGACGCGGCCGAGGCCGTCGCCGGGGTCGACGTCGTCGTGACCGACACCTGGGTCTCGATGGGCAAGGAGGACGAGAAAGACGAACGGGTCGCCGTCTTCGGATCGTTCAAGGTCGACCAGGCCTTGATGGCCCAGGCCGACGCCGACGCGATCTTCCTGCACTGTCTCCCCGCCGACCGCGGGTACGAGGTCACGGCCGACGTCATCGACGGCCCGACCAGCGTCATCTGGGACGAGGCCGAGAACCGGCTGCACGCCCAGAAGGCGCTGCTCACCTGGCTGTTGGCCCGCTGAGCACCCCCACCACCTCACACACACGTAGCCACACCCACACCACTCAAGGAGAACCATGGCGGAACGCGTCGTCCTCGCATACTCAGGAGGCCTCGACACCTCGGTCGGCATCGGCTGGTTGGCCGATGCCACCGGAAAAGAGGTGGTCGCCCTCGCCGTCGACGTCGGACAGGGCGGAGAGGACATGGAAGACATCCGACAGCGTGCCCTCGACTGCGGTGCGGTCGAATCGGTCGTCGTCGACGCCAAAGAAGAGTTCGGCACCGACTACCTGATGCCGGCCCTCAAGGCAAACGCGCTGTACCAGAAGACCTACCCGCTGGTGTCCGCCCTCAGCCGTCCGCTGATCGCCCGCCACCTGGCGTCGGTCGCGAAGGAACTGGGTGCGAACAGCGTGGCCCACGGGTGCACCGGCAAGGGCAACGACCAGGTCCGCTTCGAGGCGGCCGTCGCGGCCCTCGCCCCCGACCTGACGAGCATCGCCCCGGTCCGTGACCTGGCCCTCACCCGCGACAAGGCGATCGTCTACGCGGAAGAGCACGCCCTTCCCATCCGCCAGAGCGCCAAGAACCCCTACTCGATCGACAAGAACGTCTGGGGCCGCGCGGTCGAGACCGGGTTCCTCGAGGACCCCTGGAACGCTCCCATCGAGGACCTGTACGAGTACACGCAAGACCCGGCCGTCGTCCAGGACGCCGACGAGGTCGTCATCACCTTCGAGGCCGGAGTCCCGACGGCGATCGACGGCGTGGCGTTCACCCCGCTGGGCATCGTCGAGCGCATGAACGAGCTCGCAGGCAAGCACGGCGTCGGCCGCATCGACGTCGTCGAGGACCGGCTCGTCGGCATCAAGAGCCGCGAGGTCTACGAGGCCCCCGGCGCGATGGCGCTGATCGCCGCGCACGAGGCGTTGGAGGCCCTGACCATCGAGCGCGACCTCGGCCGGTACAAGCGTGGCGTCGAGGCCGAGTGGTCCAACCTCGTCTACGACGGCCTGTGGTTCTCGGGTCTCAAGCGGTCGCTCGACGTCTTCATCGACGACACGCAGAAGTACGTGTCGGGCGAGATCCGTCTCAAGCTGCAGGGCGGGCGCGCGGTCGTCACCGGTCAGAAGAGCGACGCGAGCCTCTACGACTTCGACCTCGCGACCTACGACACGGGAGACACCTTCGACCAGTCCCTGTCGAAGGGCTTCATCGAGATCTGGTCGCTGCCCAGCAAGATCTCGGCTCGTCGCGACCTGGCCCACGGGGCGTGACCGACGCGAGCGGGCTCGGCGAAGGGTCGGGCAAGAACGAGCGAGCAGGCGAGGCGGGCGCCCTCTGGGGCGGCCGCTTCGCCTCCGGGCCGTCCGCCGAGCTCGCCGCGCTCAGCAAGTCCACGCAGTTCGACTGGCAGCTGGCCTCGTACGACATCGCCGGGTCGCGGGCACACGCCAGGGCGCTGGCAGCGGCGGGATACCTCGTCGCGTCCGAGCTCGACGCCATGCTGTCGGCACTCGACCGGCTCGAGTCGGACGTGCTCGACGGCACGTTCACCGCGGCCGAGACCGACGAGGACGTGCACTCCGCCCTGGAGCGGGGCCTCATCGGCATCGCCGGCGCCGAGCTCGGCGGCAAGCTCCGGGCGGGGCGTAGCCGCAACGACCAGATCGCGACGCTGGTGCGCTTGTACCTGCGCGACCACGCCCGCGTCATCGGCCGGCAGGTCGTCGACCTGGTCGACGCGATCGCCGGTCAGGCGACGGCCCACCCGTCGGCCGTGATGCCCGGCCGGACGCACCTCCAGCACGCCCAGCCGGTGCTGTTGGCGCACCACCTCCTCGCCCACGCCTGGCCTCTGGTCCGCGACCTCGAGCGCCTGCGCGACTGGTCGCGTCGGGCCGGTGCCTCGCCGTACGGAGCGGGTGCCCTCGCGGGTAGCTCGCTGGGGCTCGACCCGCTCCTCGTGGCGACCGATCTGGGCTTCGACCGCACGACCGAGAACTCGATCGACGCGACGGCCAGTCGTGACGTCGTGTCGGAGTTCGCGTTCGTCACGGCGTCCATCGGCATCGACCTCTCGCGGCTGGCCGAAGAGATCATCCTCTGGAACACCCGCGAATTCGGTTTCGTCCGTCTGCACGACGCGTTCTCGACCGGGTCGAGCATCATGCCGCAGAAGAAGAACCCCGACATCGCCGAGCTCGCGCGCGGCAAGTCGGGGCGGCTCATCGGCAACCTGACGGGTCTGCTCGCGACGCTCAAAGGGCTGCCGTTGGCCTACAACCGAGATCTCCAGGAAGACAAAGAGCCGGTGTTCGACTCGGTCGGCCAGCTCGAGGTGCTGCTCCCGGCGTTCACGGGCATGGTGGCGACCCTCGATTTCGACGAGGTCCGCATGGCCGAGCTCGCACCGCAGGGATTCTCACTCGCGACCGACGTCGCCGAGTGGCTCGTCCGTCAGGGGGTCACGTTCCGCGACGCACACGAGATCAGCGGCGAGCTGGTGCGGTTCTGTGAACAGCACGACCTCGAGCTGCACGAGCCCACCGACGAGCAGTACCGGTCCGTCTCGGCGCATCTCACGCCCGAGATCCGCCCCGTCCTGACGGTCGAGGGCTCGATCGCCAGCCGTCGAGGGGCCGGCGGCACGGCTCCCGAGCGGGTCGCCGAGCAGCTCGCGCAGCTGACCGAGCAGATGCGCCGCCTGGTCCGGTCCCTCGCCCCGGCGGCAGCGTGACCCGTCGACGACCGGACGCTCGCGACGACCGGCCGGTCCGTGCCTGGGTCGTCCCCGTCGTCGTCGCGATCGCCGTGGCGGTGCTCGTCGCCGTCGCGGTGATCGCGGTCGCCAGTGGTCAGCGCTTCTTCTGAACGAGACGATCGCGGTGAGCACGGGGGAGCAGTGACGACGACACCCGACGACGACGTTCTCGCGGCACTGCTGGCCGAACCGGCGCTGGCCGTCGCGCCGCGTCTCCTGGGCTCGGTCTTCTGGTCGGGCGGCGTCGGCATCCGCCTGACCGAGGTCGAGGCGTACCACGGCCAGGGGCAGGACCCCGGCTCGCATGCGCACCGGGGCCGGTCGGCGCGCAACAACAGCATGTTCGAACGCGGCGGAACGCTCTACGTGTACCTGTCCTACGGCATCCACCGCTGCGTCAACATCGTGTGCGGGCCCGAGGGCTTCGCGTCCGGTGTCCTGTTGCGTTCGGGCGAAGTGGTGGCCGGCGTCGACGAGGTCCGGGCGCGCCGGACGACGTCGCGGACGTCGGCCGACCTCGCCAGAGGTCCCGGCCGTCTCGGCTCCGCACTCGGCATGGAGCTCGGCGACGACGGTTCACGCCTCGTCGCCGACACCCCCGGTCAGGAGGCGCGGTTCCGCCTTCGCCTCTTGTCCGCACCGGTCGGCCCGATCGCCGCCGGCCCGCGTGTCGGTGTGTCGGGTCACGCCGGTGGCGACGCGTTCCCGTGGCGGTTCTCGCTCCAGGGTGATCCCTCGGTCTCCCCGTACCGCGCCGCCGTCTCGCGCCGACGCGGTGGGGCGTGAAGACGGTGGCGGAGGCCGCTGGTACCGTTTCCGACGTGACCAGTGAAACGACTGCAGACGTCCTGGCCGCCCAGAGCAACGACCCCTCGTTCGACGACGTGTGGGACGAGATGCAGTGGCGCGGCCTGGTGCACGTGTCGACCGATGCCGACGCCCTCAAGACCCTTCTCGCCGGTCCGCCGATCACGTACTACTGCGGTTTCGACCCGACGGCCCCCAGCCTCCACCTCGGCAACCTCGTGCAGTTGCTCACCATGCGCCGCCTGCAGCTCGCCGGTCACCGGCCCCTGGGACTCGTGGGCGGGTCCACCGGCCTCATCGGCGATCCGCGCCCCACCGCCGAGCGGGTGCTCAAGACGCCCGAGCAGACGGCCGAGTGGGTCGACCGCATCCGCGTCCACGTCGAGAAGTTCCTCTCGCCCGACGGTGACAACGGTCTCCGAGTGGTGAACAACCTCGACTGGACGTCTCCGCTCAGCGCCATCGAGTTCCTGCGCGACATCGGCAAGAACTTCCGCGTCAACACCATGCTCAAGAAAGACGCCGTGGCCGCGCGTCTCAACTCCGACGCCGGTATCAGCTACACCGAGTTCAGCTACCAGATCCTCCAGGGCCTCGACTTCCGCGAGCTCTACCGCAGCTACGACTGCGTCCTGCAGACCGGCGGCAGCGACCAGTGGGGCAACCTCACCAGTGGCACCGAACTCATCCGCCGCACCGAAGGCGTCTCGGTCCACGCGATCGGCACGCCGCTGATCACCAACACCGACGGCACCAAGTTCGGCAAGAGCGAGGGCAACGCGGTCTGGCTCGACGCCGAGTTGACCAGCCCGTACGCGATGTACCAGTTCTGGCTCAACACCGACGACGCCGACGTCGTCCCTCGGCTCAAGGTCTTCACGTTCCTCTCGCGTTCCGAGATCGAGCGGCTCGAGAGCGCCGTCGCCGACGAACCATTCCGTCGGGAGGCGCAGCGAGCGTTGGCCTGGAACGTCACGTCCCTGGTCCACGGCACCTCGGCCACGCAGTCGGCCATCGACGCAGCCGCCGCCCTCTTCGGGCAAGGAGACCTCGCGGTCCTCGACCCGCGGACTCTCGCCAGTGCCATCGCCGAGTTGCCGGCGGCCGAGGCCGATGCGTCGACCACGATCGCTCAGGCGTTGGTCGACACCGGACTCGTCGTGTCGTTGGGTGCCGCCCGCCGGGCGACGGCGGAGGGTGGCGTCTACGTGAACAACACCCGGGTCGAGAACGGTGATGCTCTGGTCGCCGACTCGAGCCTCGACGGGGGAGTCGTCGTGCTCCGACGCGGTAAGAAGACGCTGGCCGGCGTCACCGTCAAGGTCTGACCCCGAATCGACCTCCGGACGACGGAAGCCCGTTCCCTCGTCGAGGGGGCGGGCTTGACGTCATCCCACGGCAGGGGACGCACGCGTTTGGCCGTACTTTCAGGGATTCAGTCACGCGACACGCCCGGGATGCCTCGACATTTGGAGGTGCGACCGGTGAGCTGTGTAAAGTAATCCGAGTCAGCCCAAAGGTGCGGCGGAACGGCTAGGACAGCGACCAGCAATGGTTTTGCTCCGGAGTTCCCCGGCCTCAAGTGGTGACATCCTCCCCGAAGCCAAGCCGTTTACGGCTTGCGATTCGTGTGGTAGGGTTTCAAATCCATCCTCTGGTCAAAGCCAGGTGCTGGTCCTCACCGCGTGGGGGCTGGAAATCGAGTCGTTCCGACTTGGTCCATCAGGATGGTACGGTTCCACAGCAGCTTCGAGCGAAGGTCTTTCCGGCCGGGCCTCGAGTGCGTTTGGTCCTTGAGAACTCAACAGCGTGCACATTGTCAAATGCCAAATTATACCCTGGCATTGCTTGTGG
>NZ_JACYNS010000010.1:0-53699 GCF_014839405.1 Frigoribacterium sp. CFBP 13605
CGTCGGCCGTCCGCGCCGCGTCGGCCCCGTCGGGCACGCTGTCGCGCCCGGACGAGGAGGCGCGGGGCACGAAGGGCCAGAACAGCCCGCGACCGCAGACCACCAGGGCCGCCGGCAGGGCGACGAGGGCGAACACGATCGCGACGCCGACGCCGATCGCACAGGCGAGGCCGAGGGCCCGGTTGCCCGTGAGCGACGCGAGCAGCAGCGTGAGGAGGCTCAGGGCGACCGTGCCGCCGCTGGCCGCGATGGCGGGCCCGGCGCTCCTCACGGCCGTGCGCATCGCGCGATGGCGGTCGGGCTCGAGCAGCAGTTCTTCACGGTAACGCGCGACGAGCAGCAGGGCGTAGTTGGTGCCCGCGCCGAAGACGAGCACCGAGAGGATGCCCGAGATCGAGGCGTCGAGCGGGATGCCAAGGGGTTCGGCGACGGCGGCTGCGACCCGGCCGGCCAGGGCGTCCGCGGCACCGACGACGGCCAGCGGCACGATCCACAGCACGGGGCTGCGATAGGTGACGATCAGCAACACGGCCACGACGACCACCGTGACCAGCAGGAGCCGGAAGTCGGCCCCGGCGAAGGCGTTCGCGATGTCGTCCTGGAACCCGATCGGCCCGGTGAGCAGGGCGTCCAGCCCGGCGGGCAGGTCGGCCGAGGCCGCGTCCCGCAGGCTCGTCGCCGTGCCCGCGACGTCGGCGTCGACCGTCGTGGCGTCGAGCGGGACGGCCACGATCGCCGCGGTGCCGTCGTCGCTGATCTGCGGCCGGACGGCCTGCGGGGTCGTGGCGAGTTCGGCGAGGGCGGCGGCCCGCTCGTCGACGGCGGTCAGGTCGGCGGCGTCGAGCCGGTCGCCGTCGTGGCTGAAGACCAGGATGCCCACCGTCGTCTCGGCACTCGGGAAGGTCGTGAGCAGCACGGCCACCTGGGCCGACTGGCTCGTGTCGGGGACGCCCGACGGCGGGGCCGCGTCGCCCTCGCTCTGCGGCAGGACCGTGAAGAGCAGGGCGACGGCGACGGCCGTCGCGGCGAGCACCGCCCAGGCGGAGCGGTGGCCGCTGACGATGCGGGCGAGGGTGCGCATGGTGATCCTTCAGTCGCTGAATGTCTTAGGGGCTAAGAGTATTGCAGATCACAGGAGCATCGACCAGACTCGTCACGCAGGAGGTTCCATGCCCACCCCGAGAGACCCGGGCCCCACGGCCCCGTCGACCCGTCCGTCGCGCTCGCCGCAGGCCGACGAGATCGTCACCCACATGCAACGGCTGACCACCGAGTCCCAGAAGCTCGCCCAGGCCTTCGCCTCGCGACACGGTCTCGGCCACATCGACCTCGAGGCGCTGCTGCACGTCATGCAGGCCGAGCGCGACGGCGACCCCGTCACCGCCGGCGGTCTCGGCGAGCTCCTGGGCGTCACCTCGGGGGCGGCGACCGGAGTCATCGACCGCCTCGAGAAGGTCGGGCACGTGCACCGCAGCCGCGACGACGCCGATCGGCGCCGGGTGCTCGTCCGCTACTCGGATCGCGCCCGTGAGGTCGCGGGCGCGTTCTTCGGGCCGCTCGGCGTGATGAGCGACCGGGTCATGGCCGAGTTCGACGAGGCCGAGCTCGAGACCGTCCGACGGTTCCTCGAGGGCATGTCGGGCGCGATGGCGGAGCGGGCCCGCGAGGTGGGGCGACCCGCCTGAGGTGACCCGCGCCTCCTCGGGGTGGCGCACGGTCCCGACCTCCTGCGCGTCGGCGGGAGCGGGTAACGTCGTGGTGACCCCGGAAGGCAGGTTCTCCGTGACCGACCACGTCTCGGCCCTCGATCTCTTCTCGATCGGCATCGGCCCCTCGAGCTCGCACACCGTCGGCCCCATGAGGGCCGCCCGCGAGTTCCTGCTCGGTCTCGACGTCGACGGCCGGCTGACCGACGTCGTGCGGGTCGAGGCCGTGCTCTACGGCTCGCTCGCCGCCACCGGCCTCGGCCACGGCACGCCGTCGGCCGTCCTCGCCGGCCTCGCGGGCATGCAACCCGAGACCTGCGACCCCGAGGTCGTCTCGGGCATGCAGCAGGCGGTCGAGCAGGGCGGCGGCCTGCGGCTGCTCGGCCGGCACCAGATCGCCTTCGCCCCCAACGACCTGCGCATGGCGCCGCTGACGCGCATGCCCCGGCACCCCAACGCGATGAGCGTCGAGGCCTTCGACGCTCACGGCGAGAGCCTCGCCCGCGAGGTCTACTTCTCGGTCGGCGGGGGCTTCGTCGTGCGGGACGGTGACGACGAGCGGGCCGTGCCCACCGCCGAGGCGCCGTTCGCCTTCACCGACGCGGACGACCTGCTGCGCCTCTGCGACTCCGAAGGCGCGTCGATCGCCGACCTCGCCTGGCGCAACGAGGTCGCGCTGCACGGCGAGGCCGACGCCGCGGTGGGGCTCGACTCACGCTGGGCGGCCATGCGGGCCTGCGTCGACGCGGGTCTCGAGGCCACGGGCGTCCTGCCCGGCTGGATGAAGGTGCCCCGACGCGCCCGGCAGTTCGCGACCATGCTGCGCCAGCAGGACGAGCGGGCGACCGCCTTCGCCCTCGGCGGCTCGGCGATCGACCAGGGCCGCGCCTCCTCGCTGTTGGCCTCCGACCTGCCGGCCCAGTGGCTGCAGGCCTACGCGATGGCCGTCAACGAAGAGAACGCGGGCGGCGGGCGCGTCGTCACCGCCCCGACCAACGGCGCGGCCGGCATCATCCCGGCGGTCGCCTACTACGCCATGAGGTTCCACGGTGCGACCGATCACGAGCTGTCCCGCACCTTCCTGCTGACGGCGGCGGCGATCGGGTCGCTCTACAAGCGCAACGCGTCGATCTCGGGGGCCGAGGCCGGTTGTCAGGGCGAGGTCGGCTCGGCCGCGTCGATGGCCGCCGGCGCGCTGACCGCCCTGCTCGGCGGGACGCCCCGCCAGGTCGAGAACGCGGCCGAGATCGCCATGGAGCACCACCTCGGCCTCACCTGCGACCCCGTGGGCGGCTTCGTGCAGGTGCCCTGCATCGAGCGCAACGCCATCGCGGCGGGCACGGCGGTCGCCGCCACCCGCATGGCCCTGCTCGGCGACGGCAGCCACGTCGTCAGCCTCGACACCGTCATCGAGACGATGCGCCAGACCGGCCGCGACATGAAGGACAGCTACAAGGAGACCAGCCGCGCCGGGCTCGCGGTCAACGTCATCGAGTGCTGAGAACGTCCGCGTCGGACGCCCGCCCGGACGTTCCTCGGGTCGTGTCGCACCCCGCCGCTAGCCTCGTCGCATGACCCCGTCGCGCCGCCCCACGCCGTCCCGCCCCGCGACCCCGGGGGGCACCGACGCCCCGCGGCTCGACCCCGTCGACCCCCAGGGGCTCGTCGATCTCGGCACCGACCTGCTGGGTCCGCGCGACAGCCGTGAGCTCGAACGGTACGTCGACGCCGACCTGACCGGTCGCGACCTCGAGGGGTCCGAGTTCACTGAGTGCGTCTTCGAGTCGCCGTGGCTCGGATCGGCCCGACTGCGGGGCGCCCGCCTGGTCGAGTCGGTGCTGGCCGACTCGTTCGCCCCCGAGCTCGCCGCCTCGCGCAGCACCTGGCGTGACGTCCGCGTCGAGCGACCCCGGTGGGGGTCGGCGGAGCTGTTCGACGCCGAACTGCGGTCGGTCCACCTGGTCGGCGGCAAGATCGACTTCCTCAACCTGCGCGGGGCGCGCCTCACCGACGTCGTGATCGAGGGCTGCACGATCGGCGAACTCGACCTCGGGGGTGTGCAGGCCCTGCGGGTCGCGCTGGTCGACTGCCGCATCGGCACGCTCGACGTGACCCGCGCCTCCTTGTCGCACACCGATCTGCGCACCAGCGACTTCTCCCGCATCGACGGTTTCGAAGGGCTTCGTGGCGCGACCATCGACGACCTGCAGCTGGCGACCTTCGCCCCGACGATGGCGGCTCACCTCGGGCTCGTCGTCGGCTGAGCCCGGGCTCGTCGACGGCTGAGCCCGGGCCGCCCGTGCGACGCCCGGCTACGCCCTGGCCGAACACGTCGGGGCCGCACGAGGCGGCGGTGCTATCGTCGCCGACAGAGCAATGCGCTCCGGGGTCAGTGAAAATCTGAGCCGGCGGTCACAGTCCGCGACCCGCGTCGTCCCCGAGAGGTGGCGGCCGGTTGAACCGGTGGAACCCCGGTACCGACGGTCATAGTCCGGATGAGAGGTGGCGCGGGCCCGGTCGTCCGTCAGCGGACCCCCGGGCCGATGCCGACCCTCGCGTCGCGCACCCCGGAGAGCCCTCGGCACACAGCCAGGCAGACCGGAGGACGACATGACGACGCAGGCGACCACGCCCGGGCCCGATGCACGCACGCACCGACCCACCGACCCGACGGGCCCGGTGGTGCGCTGATGTTCACCGGCCTCGTCGAAGAACTCGGACGCGTCGAGCGCGTCGCCGACCAGGGGGACAGCGTCCGCCTGACGGTCCACGGCCCCGCCGTGCTGACCGACGCCGCGCACGGTGACTCCATCTCGGTCAGCGGCGTCTGCCTGACGGTGGTCGAGCAGCAGGGGGACACCTTCACGGCCGACGTCATGCGGCAGACCCTGGCCATGAGCACCGTGGGGACGTTCGGTCCCGGCACGCCCGTCAACCTCGAACGAGCCGCCCGCGTCGGCGACCGCCTGGGCGGTCACATCGTCCAGGGCCACGTCGACGGCACGGCCACGGTCGTCGAGATCGAAGAGGGCGAGGCCTGGCGTCGGGTCCGGTTCGACCTCGCCGACGACCTCGCGCCCCTGCTCGTCGACAAGGGGTCGGTGACGCTCGACGGCGTCAGCCTCACGGTGAGCGCGATCAGCGAACCCGGCGAGCTGCCGGGCTGGTTCGAGGTCAGCCTCATCCCCGAGACGCTCGCCGTGACGACCCTGGGCGGCAAGGCCGTCGGCGACCGCGTCAACGTCGAGACCGACGTGCTCGCCCGCCACGTGCGCCGCATGCTGCGACTGGACGCGCTCGACGCCGACGGCCCGCGCGGTGCGGCCGCCCCGGCCGCCCCGGCCGACGCGGCGGACCCGCGGGACGCCGCCGTGACGGGGCGCCCGTGACCGTGTCGACGCCCCGGGAGGAGGGGCGGGTCGACTCGCGCCTCGCCCCGATCGAGCTCGCCCTCGAGCACCTGCGCCGTGGTCGCCCGGTCGTGGTGGTCGACGACGAGTCCCGCGAGAACGAGGGCGACGTCGTCCTGTCGGCCGAGTTGGCCTCGGCCGAGTGGATCGCCTGGACGGTCCGGGTGTCCTCCGGTTTCGTCTGCGCACCGATGACGAACGAGATCGCCGACCGACTCGACCTGCCGCCGATGGTCGCCCACAACGAGGACGCCCGGGGCACGGCCTACACGGTCAGCGTCGACGCGGCGGCTGGCGTGACCACGGGGATCAGCGCCTCCGACCGGGCGACGACCCTCCGCACGCTCGCGTCGCCGACCAGCGTGCGCGACGACCTGCACCGCCCCGGGCACGTCCTGCCGCTGCGCGCCCGTGACGGCGGAGTGCGTGAGCGTGACGGCCACACCGAGGCCTCGGTCGACCTGATGAAGGCCGCGGGGCTGCGACCCGTGGCCGTCATCAGCGAGATCGTGGGCGACGACGGCGAGATGATGCGCCTGCGGGCTCTGCTCGACTTCGGGGCCCGCCAGGGCGTGCCGGTCGTGACGATCGCCGATCTCGTCTCCTGGCTGGGCGACCGCGACCTCGACGAACCCGGCTCGGCGCCGGAGACACCGACCACCGACGCCACCGCCGATACCACCACCACCACCCGCACGACCGAAGGAGACCCCGCATGAGCGGAGAAGGCGCCCCCACCGAACTCGACGTCGACGGCACGGGAATCCGTGTCACGATCGTCGCCGGCACCTGGCACGAGACGATCACCGACGGCCTGCTGGCCGGCGCGCTGTCGACGGTCGAGCGCCTCGGCGCCACGGCCACGGTCGTGCGCGTGCCCGGCAGCTTCGAACTGCCCGTCGTCGCGAAGGCCGCGCTCGAGGCCGGGGCCGACGCGGTCGTGGCCCTCGGCGTCATCATCCGCGGCGGCACGCCGCACTTCGAGTACGTGTCCGACGCCGCGACCTCGGGCCTGCTGCGGGTGACGCTCGACACGGGCAAGCCCGTCGGGTTCGGCGTGCTCACCCTCGACGACGAGCAGCAGGGCCTCGACCGGGCAGGCCTCCCCGGCTCGAAGGAGGACAAGGGTGCCGAGGCCGCCCACGCCGCCGTCGCGACGGCCGTCCAGCTGCGCGAGCTGGCCCGGGCCGGCACGGCCCGCGTGGCCGGCTTCTGACGACGGAGGCGGTGCCGGGGCGACGAGCGTCCCGGCACCGCGCCTCCTGACGGTCTGGCGTCCTGCCCGTCGCGCCCGTCGGGACCCTCGGGCCCCTCGGGCCTAGGCGAAGACCTCGGACAGGAACGTCTCGAGCTGCTGCCACGAGCGACGATCCGCGCGGGCGTCGTACTGGGCCCCGTGATCGGGTGCGTCCGTCCCGGGGACGGCGAAGGCGTGCATGACGCCGCTGTAGCTCAGCACCTGCCAGTCGGGTGCCTCGGCGGCGCGCATCTCGTCCTCGAAGCCGACCACGGCCTCGTCGGGCACCACCGGGTCGGCGGCACCCGTCATGACGAGCAGCGGGGCCGTCACGGCACCCTTCTCGGCGGGCATCCCCGTCCCGAGCCCTCCGTGGAACGACACGACGCCGGCGACGTCGGCACCCGCGCGGGCCAGCTCGAGGGCACCCGAGCCGCCGAAGCAGTAGCCCATCACCGCGATCCGCGACGGGTCGACGCCCGGCTCGGCGCGCAGGCGCTCGAGGTTCGCGAGCAGGCGCGACCGGAACAGCGCGACGTCACCGTAGTACTTGCCCGCCTCGCCGGCGGCCTCCTCGGGCGACGGGCGGACCCCCTGCCCGTAGACGTCGCCGGCCAACGCCACGTAGCCGAGCCGCGCGAGCATCTGCGCGCGCACCTTGACGTGGTCGACGACGCCGAACCAGTCGTGCAGCACGAGCACGCCGGGCACGAGCCCGGACGAGGAGGCGCCGGCCGGCGTCGCGAGGAACCCCTCGAGATCGACGTCGGTCGCCGCGTAGACCTCGTCCGACGTCGTGACGCCGCCCGGGTCGGGCACGCTGTCGAGGACGCGCTGAAGGTCGGGGGAGAGGGCGGGAGTGGGTTCGGTCGTGGTCACACGGGGACGCTACTCCCGGCGGGTCGGACGGTGCCGGGGGCGGTTCAGCCGGGGTCGACGATGCGGGCGACGGCCTGGCGGACGACGTCGCACCGACGCTGCTGCGGGCCGGTGTGCAGGTTGGTGGCCTCGGGCGTGACGAACCAGGCCAGCACGACGCCGAAGACCATGGTCAGCAACTCGTCGGCGTCCCAGCCGGACGAGATGTCGCCCGCGTCCTGGGCCGCACGCACCGAGTCACGGCGCGCCTCGAGCTGACCGTGGTCGAGCACGCCGGGGCTCGGCAGGGCGACGCCCTCGATCTGGCCCCAGAGCAGGAGGCGCGCGTCGTCGGGGTTCGACGCCAGGTGGTCGTAGAGCGCGCTGGCCCAGCCCGGCAGGTCGTGGGCGTCGAAGGGGACGACCGCGACCCAGCGGCCGATGCTCTCGCCGAGGGCGGCGTCGAACAGGTCCCGCTTGGTCGAGAAGTGGGCGTAGAGCCGTTCTTTGCTCGCCTCGGCGTCGCGCGCGATCGTGTCGACGCGGGCTCCGGCGAGGCCGCGGGCCGCGAACTCGGTCCGCGCCGCCTCGAGCAGCCGCTCCCGCGGAGGGGTGGGTCGTCGTGCCATGCCCAGAGCATAGGGGCTGCACCTCTCCGGACCACCTGGTTCGGAGAGAGGTCTTCGCTTACCGGCCGGACCGGTTCGCCCCGCGTCCGGGAGGGCGCCGTCGCGGAGGTGGGCCGTCGCGTCGTCGGACGGGTCAGAGCGCGCGGGCGTCCACCAGGTCGACGCCGGCCGCCGCCGCGACGCCCGCGTTGGTGATCTGCCCCGCGACGGCGTTGACGCCGCGGGCCAACGACGCATCGGCCGCGATGGCGTCACGCCACCCCCGGTCGGCGAGGGCGAGTGCGTAGGGCATGGTCGCGTTCGTCAGGGCCCGGGTCGAGGTCTGGGGGACCGCGCCGGGCATGTTGGCGACGCAGTAGTAGACGCTGTCGTGGACGGCGAAGGTGGGGTCGTCGTGCGTGGTCGCGCGCGAGCCCTCGAAGCAGCCGCCCTGGTCGATGGCGATGTCGACGAGCACCGACCCGGGACGCATCGACGCCACCATCTCGTCGGTGACGAGCTTGGGGGCCTGTGCGCCGGGGATCAGCACCGACCCGATCACCAGGTCGGCGGCCGCGACCTGGGCGCCGATCTCGTAGGCCGTCGAGGCGCGGGTCTGCACCCTGCCGCCGAACTGCACCTCGAGGGCGCGGAGGCGCGGAAGCGACACGTCGATGACGGTCACGTCGGCGCCGAGGCCGAGGGCGTTCGCCGCGGCGTGTTCACCGGCGACGCCGCCGCCGATCACCACCACCTTCGCCTTCGGGGTGCCGGGGACGCCCCCGAGCAGCACGCCCGTGCCCCCGATCGGCTTCATGAGGTGGTAGGCGCCGACCATCGTGGAGAGGCGGCCGGCGACCTCGCTCATGGGCGAGAGCAGCGGCAGGCTGCGATCGTCCCGCTGGACCGTCTCGTAGGCGATCGCGGTCGTGCCGGACGCGAGGACGGCCTCGGTGCACTCGGGTGAGGCCGCGAGGTGCAGGTAGGTGAAGAGGGTCTGGTCCGCCCGCATGAGCGGGTACTCGGCCGCGATCGGCTCCTTGACCTTCATCAGCAGATCGGCCTCGCCCCAGACGTCGGCCGCGTCGTCCACGACCGTCGCACCCGCGGCGACGAACTCGGCGTCCGTGAACCCCGACCCCCGTCCGGCGCCGGCCTGCACGATCACGTCGTGTCCACGGCGGGAGAACTCGTGGACGCCGGCCGGGGTCGCGGCGACGCGGTTCTCGTTGTTCTTGATCTCGGTGGGGATGCCGACGCGCATGGTTCGTCCTCTCGGGGAGTGGCCTCGACGACGGGCGGCCGGTGCACGCCTCTGTTCGCCGAACTGAGGTCAGTGTGCTGTTTCGTGCCGATGCGTGCCAAGCTCTCCGCACGAGATTCTGTGCAGGCCCCGCCCGGCCGCACGATCGACGGTGAGGGACGGGACGAGGCATGGCTGCGACGAAGGACGTTCGGCTCGACGAGATCGACCGGCAGCTCGTGCGCCTGCTGCTCGCGAACAGTCGCACCCCCAACGCCACGTTGGCCGCGCAGGTCGGGATCGCTCCGTCGACCTGTCTCGCGCGCCTCCGGTCCCTCGTCGAGCGCGGCGTCGTCGCCGGCTTCGGAGCCGACGTCGACCTGTCGGCGCTCGGACTCGACCTGCAGGCGCTGATCAGCGTGACGATCCTCGCGTCGGCCCGACAGCGGATCGCCGCCTTCTCGGCCGAGATCCGGGCCCTGCCGCAGGTGGTGCAGCTGTTCTTCCTCGGCGGGTCCGAGGACTTCATCATCCACCTGGCCGTCCGCGACACGAACGACGTCCGCGAGTTCGTCCTCGACCACCTCTCGGCGCACCCGGCCGTCGCCTCGACCCGGACCAGCCTGGTCTTCGAGCACCACCACCCCGGCCCGACCGTCTGACCGATCAGCCGGTGCCGTGCCGAGCCAGGGGCCGGCGTCAGCGCGTGGCGGCGAGCGTCATCGGCAGGTGGGGGATGCCGTCCTCGAGGAACTCGTCACCGTCGACCACGAAGCCGAACCGGGCGTACCAGCCCGAGAGGTGGGCCTGGGCGTCGAGCCGGACCAGTCGACCGTCGCACTCGACGACGGCCGACCGCATGAGGTCGGCGGCGAGCCCACGACCGCGAGCCGACGACGCCGTCGCCACCCGGCCGATGCGACGGTCGTCGCCGTCGTGCAGCACCCGGAGCGTCGCCAGGATCCGGGCGTCGTCGTCGGTGGACCAGAGGAGGCGCGCGCTCGGCTCGAGGTCGCGCCCGTCGAGCTCGGGGTAGGGGCACTCCTGTTCGACGACGAAGACGTCGACCCGGAGGCGGAGGATCTCGTAGAGGACGACGGGGTCGATCTCGGCGACGGACGACGAGTGCTGGGTGGGGGTCACACGGCCACGCTATCGGCCTCGCGCGCGTGACCGGATGCCGCCCTCGGGCGGGTCACCGGGTCTCGCCCAACGGCATGGTCGTGAAGTCCCCGCCGACGGGTGCGTCGGGGGGCAGGACCTGACCGGCGAAGCGGTCGGCGAACGCCTCGGCGTCGTCCTCGGGGTGGTAGCCGATGGCCTCGCCCGCCGCGAGCGACACGACGCGACGGGTGTTGCGACTGACACCCCAGACGACGTGGTGCCCGGCCGGTGCCGTCGTCAGGGTGGCCAGGATCAGCCGCGTCGCGTCGGCCGGGGACAGCCAGGTGCCGAGGCTGCGGACGTCGTGCGGCTCGACCTCGGCCGTCATGATGCGCGCCGACACCACGGTCGAGCCGAAGCGGTCGGCGTACAGGCTGCCCACCGCCTCGAGCAGCACCTTGCTGACGCCGTAGAAGGTGTCGGGCCGGGGGGCCGGCACGTCGTGGTCGGCGGCGCTCGAGCCCGGTTCGAACCCGACGGCGTGCACCGAGCTGGCCGCGAGCAGCCGGGTCACGCCGGCCCGACGGGCGGCCTCGTGTGCCACGTAGGCGCTCTCGACGTTGAGGTCGCGGATCTCGTGCCACGTGCGCTCGCTGGCGTGCGACGCGAGGTGGACGACCAGGTCGGCCCCGGAGAACGCCACGGTGAGGGAGTCGAGATCGGTCACGCCGACGTGCTCGAAGGTCTCTCGTCGTCGGAGGTCGCCGGGTGACGTGACCACGTCGAGCAGCCGCAGGTCGTGGCCGGCCTCGAGCAGAAGAGGGCGGACCCAGGTCGCGATGCGGCCCGAGCCTCCCGTGATCGCGATGGTCGCCATGTGTGCCGCCTCTCGTCGGCGGCTCGTCGGCCCGCCCGTGGTCCTGCCCCGATCCTGCCCCGGACCACCGACAGCGCTCGCGGGGCACGCCACGCGTCCGCCGAACCGCCCTCGCGACGCGTCCCCGCGTCCCCCGGATGCCCCACCCGAGCCTGACAAGGCTCTGGCGAAGGCCTGGCAGGGATCTCCACGACCCCGGTCGGTGACGCGTCACCTCCTACCGTGGCGGAGGGCCCGACGACGTGCCACGACCCCGTCCCCGACCGAAAGGCACCTCGTGTCGTCAGCTCTCTCGTCCCTCGGCCTCCTCCTCGTCCGCGTCGTCCTCGGGGTCGTGTTCGTCGCCCATGGCTGGCAGAAGCTCGCCGTCGACGGCCTCGCCGCGACGCAGGGCGCCTTCGGGGGCATGGGCATCCCGCTCGCCGAGGTCGCCGCCCCGGCCGCGGCCGTCACCGAGCTCGCCGGTGGCGTCGCGCTCGTGGTCGGCGTCGCCACCCGTGTCGCCGCCGCGCTCCTGGCGGTGACGGCGGTCGTCGCCCTGGTCGCCGTCCACCTGCCGAACGGCTTCTACTCGACGACGGGTGGGTTCGAGTACGTCCTCGTCCTGGCGGTCGTCTCCGTCGCGGTCGTGCTCACGGGGCCGGGCCGCTTCGCCCTCGACGCCCTGGTCGTCCGGGGCCGGCGCGCCCGTCGCGAGGCCTCGGCCCCGCTGCCCGCCACCGTCTGAGTCGGGGCCGAGCGGGCCGGGCGCGAGGCCGGGACGGGTGAACGTGACGCACCCGCGAGGGTGATTTGCGCCTCCTCGTCCCGTCCCGGCCCCCGATCCGTGGTCGGCTGGATGCCGATGATCCCCGCCAGCGACCGCTTCCGCCGCTCCGGCGGCCGACCCCGCACCGGGTCGCCCGTCCTCGTCTTCGGGGACGTCCTCGACGACATCATCGTCACCCCCCGGGCGGAGGACGGCACCGGGACCGAGACGGCCGCCACCATCCGGCACCGGGCCGGGGGTTCGGCGGCGAACACGGCGGCGTGGCTCGGGTCGTTGGGGGTCGAGGTCTCGTTCGTCGGTCGGGTCGGCACGGCCGACCTGCAACGCCACGCGCAACTGCTCGCCAACGCGGGGGTCGTGGCCCGTCTGTCCTACGACGCCCACGACCCGACGGGCACGGTCGTCATCACCGTCGACGGCTCGTCGCGCATCATGTTCACCGATCGGGGGGCCGGTGCCTCGCTGAGCCCCGACGACGTCCCCGACGACCTGGTCGCCGGGGCCGGTCTCGTGCACTTCACGGGCTACACCGTCGCCCAGTCCCGCAGCCCGGTCGCCCTCCGACGCCTCGTGGGACGGGCCCGGGAGGCGGGGGCGCTCGTCTCGGTCGCCCCGGGCAGCGCCTCGATCGTCCGCCGCTTCGGGGCGTCGGCGTTCCTCGCGGCCGTGCACGGAGCCGACCTGTTCTTCCCGTCGGACGAGACCGCTCGCGAGCTCACCGGGCTGGACGACCCGGTCGCGTCGGCGACGGCGCTCGCCGAGCAGGTCGGCGTGGTCGCGATCGTCGCCGACGACGGGGGTGCCGTCGTGGTCTCGCGGGGGCAGCAACCGGTCGTGGTCGACGGGGTCGTCTCGCGCTGGGTCGACTCGGTGGGCCTCGTGGACGCGTTCTCGGCCGGGTTCATCGCCGCGTGGGCGACGACGGGCAGCCTGGGGGTCGCGGGTCGGAGTGGGGCCCGTGCCGCCGCCCGTGCCGCCGGGGTCGCCGGAGGACGGCCGCCCGCCTGACCGTGTCGGGCCCGCCTGACAGCGTCGGGCCCGCCTGACGACGCCTGGCCCGCGTGACGACGCCTTGCCCGGCTGACGACGCCTGGCTCGACGAGCCCTCGGCTACCGTGCGCTCTCGGCGCTCACCAACACGGTCTGGACCCGGGGCGGACGCTCGGGGGTGAGCCGGATCTCGAACCGGACGACGCCCCGGACTCCCCGTCGTCGCCAGACGACGTGCGAGGGCGCGGACGACTCGTCGGGCGGCGATGCCTCGCCGTCGTCGTCCCAGCCGCCCACGGACTCGACGGCGGCGGCCCAGGAGGCGCGGCGTCGGTCGAGCGGCAGGTCCGCTTCGACGTTCTCGCTGAACAACCCGTCGGGCACGGCGCCGCCGAGGACGACGGCCTCGACCGCCTCGCGGGCCGCCGACGTCTCGGGCCACGGCCGCACGACGACGCGGGCGTCGGGGTGCTCGGCCATCAGGCCGTCGAGCGCGAGCCCGATCGGCTCGGAGACCTTCGAATAGGTCGCGTTCTCGAACCCGACCCCGCCGAGGCCGGTCGCGGTCTGCCAGCGCATGTGGGCCGAGAACCCGGGGTAGCCCCCGCTGTGCGACACGACGGGGCCGTGGTCGGGGTAGTGCTCGACGAACAGGCCGAACCCGTAGCCGCCGGGGTGCCCGACCCGGGCGGGGACGAAACGCTGCACCTGTTGCATCTCGCGTCGGGAGGCGCGCGAGAGGATGCCGTCGAGGTCGCCGCGGCCCTCGGGGTCGAAGGCGGAACCCAGCCAGCGCGCCCAGCGCGCCAGATCGGTCACGGTGCTGAACAAGCCGCCGATCGGCGAGAACGCGCCCGGGCCTGAGAACGGCAGGGGGTCACCCCCGTCGGAGGTGCGGCGATGGCCGATCGCGACGCCGCCCGTCGCCCGCACGGTCGCCTCGAAGCCGGTGGCCGTCAGGCCGAGCGGTTCGAGGATCGTCGACTCGACGACCTCACGGTAGGGCCTGCCGGCGACGGCCGCGATCGCCCGGCCCACGAGGGCGAAGCCGAGGTTGGAGTAGGCGAAGGTGGTGCCCGGCACGCTGTCGAAGCTGAGCCCGGCCCGCAGCAGGGCGTCGAGTCCGTCGTCGGTGAGGGATTCTTGCCGGTCGCCCCACGGATCGTCAGTGGGGAAGCCGGCCGACATGGTCAGGAGCATGCGCAGGGTCGGCACGGGGGAGTCGGCGGTGGGCAGGGCCACGTCGGCGAAGGCGGGCACGAAGTCGGTGATCGGTGCGTCGAGGGACACGAGCCCGGCGTCGCGCTGGGCGAGCAGGGCGGTGGCGGTGAAGCTCTTCGTGCACGAGGCGATGCGGTACGCCGTGTCGACGCCGGGCGCGGTGCCGGGGGCGACCTGGCCGTAGGAGCCGTCGTGCGTGACGCCCGAACGGTCGAAGGTCGCCCACGCGGCGCTCGGGCCGCGCCGCTCGGGAGCGCGTGCGGCGAACACGGCGTCGATCCCCGTGGGTGGTTCGGTGCGGTCGGGTCGTGATGACGTCGTCACGGAGGCGGTCCTCTCGAGGGGCGGGGTCATTCGGTGCGCGTGGTGCGGCGCATGGCTTCGTAGGCGTCGAGCGCGGCCCGGCGGGAGGCCTTGAGGTCGACCATGGGCTCGGGGTACGAGTCGGTGTCGACCTCGGGGACCCAGCGCCGCACGTAGTCGCGGTGCTTGTCGAACTTGTCGGCCTGCAGGACGGGGTTGAACACGCGGAAGTACGGGGCCGCGTCCGCGCCCGAGCCGGCCGTCCACTGCCAGTTCGCGGGGTTGTTCGCCTCGTCCGCGTCGACCAGGGTGTCCCAGAACCACTGCTCGCCCACCCGCCAGTCGGCCAACAGGTTCTTGACCAGGAAGCTCGCCGTGACCATGCGAACCCGGTTGTGCATGTACCCGGTCGTCCACAGCTCTCGCATGCCCGCGTCGACCAGCGGGATGCCGGTCGTGCCCTGCTGCCACGCCTCGAGTTCGCCGGGTTCGAGTTCGTGCCACGGGAACTCGTCGAACTCCGGCCGGTAGTTCTTCGTGGCGAGGTGCGGGTTCGCGAAGAGGACGGTGTGGTTGAACTCGCGCCACACGAGTTCGCGCAGGAAGCCCGAGGCCTGTTCTCGGGCGTCGGGTGCCAGGTCGCCGCGCATGCGGTGCCAGACCTGGAACGGGCTGACCTCGCCGAAGCGGAGGTGCGGCGAGAGGTGGCTCGTCGCCTCTTGGGCCGGCTCGTCGCGCAGGCCGTAGTCGGCCAGGTGGCCGGTGGCGAAACGTTCGAGGGTGTCGAGGGCCGACGCCTCGCCCGGGGTCCAGGCGTCGCGCAGGCCGGCCGACCAGTCGGGGGTCGTGGGCAGCAGCGCCCACGAGTCGAGGTCGTCGCTGTCGGGCGTCGCGTGGGGGACGTGCAGCTCGTCGGGTGCCGCCTCGGGGTGGCGGGGTTCGGGCCGGTCGAGGCAGGCGCGCCAGAACGGCGTGAAGACCTTGAACGGCTGGCCCTGCCCGGTCTGGATGGTCCACGGTTCGAACATGAGGTTCGCCTGGAAGCTGCGCACGTCGAGCCCACGCTCGCGCAGCGACGATTTGAGCCCGGCGTCGGCGTCGCGGGCGGCCAGGCCGTACCGGCGGTTCCAGAAGACGGCGCCCGCGCCCACCTCGTCGACGAGACGGGGGAGTTCGCGTGCTTGGGGACCCCGACGCAGCGTGAGTCGCCCACCGACGGCCTCCAGCGACTCGGCGAGGGCGGCGAGGCTGTGGTGCAGCCACCAGCGTGAGGCCCCGCCGAGGGGGCGGAGGCCGTCGGTCTCGTCGTCGAGCAGGAAGAGGACGACGACCGGCTCGCCGCGCTCGACGGCGGCCACGAGGGCGGGGTTGTCGGCGAGGCGCAGGTCGTCGCGCAACCAGACGATGGAAGGGGAGGTCATGCGTCCGTCCCGACCGGCGTGCCGAGCCGCAGCTTGGTGCACAGATCGGCGAGCGAGGCCAGTTCGTCGTCGTCGAGTGCTCCGCCCACGCGACGTCGGATGGCCTCGGCGTGGCTGACCGCCGTGCGCCGGTAGAGGTCGTAGCCCTCGTCCGTCATGGTCACGATGATGCCCCGGCCGTCGCCGGGGTCGGAGGCCTTCTCGACGATGCCCTTCGACGCCAGTCGGTCGACGAGACGGCTGATGCTCGGCTGCGTCAGCAACAGGTGGCGGGTCAGGTCGCGGATGCGGGCCCGCCGATCGGGCTGGTTGGACAGGTTGAACAACACGTCGTACTCGTTGAACGAGATCTCGTGGGTCGGGAAGCACTCGGTCAGTTCACGCATGACGCTGACCTGGGCCCGGAACAGGGCTTCCCAGGCCCCCACGGCCATCGATGTCTCGCTCATGTCGTCCCTCACGTTCGTCGGGGTCGAGTCTACGAAAGGCCACCGACCTCGGGCCGACGCGCGGGGGCGGCGACGAGCGAGCGTGTACCCGGGGGTACACGACAGAGGGCCGGTCGCCCGATGGCGACCGGCCCTCTTCCCTTGCACCAGGAGTGTCCTGCAATCACATTCCGCCTCGGCCGCCACAGCAAACGACGTCGGCGAGACACAATCTATAACGGATCGGTAACGGTGGTCCAGGGGTGGACCCGAGGAATTCCTGGGAACTCGGGTCCGTTCGGCGCCGTGGACCATGACTCGTCCCATCTGCTAGAGGTCGTCTAGCATCAGGGCATCGCGTGGGGCGGCCGCGGCAGAGAGGCGACGCCGTCAGGGAGAGGGCACATGCTTGCTGCAATCGGGATGGCCATCGCCGAAGGGGTGTTGTCCGAGGCAGGAGGGGCGCTGTGGCACCGCCTGACCGCGCCCGAAGCGGTCCGAAGGGGGCGCCCCGTTCCGACGCGTTTTCAGAAAGACGTGGCCACGCAGTTGGCAGCCTGGTGCAGAAGTGAGCGCACCGGCGCAGACGACCTCGTCGCCGGGGTCCAACTGGCCGTCGACCTGCTCGCGAGGCTATCCGTGCCGACTGCTCGACAACTGGTGGACGCCTCAGGATCTACCGACGTGATCGTCGAAGGGTGGCTCGAACGTCATCCGCTCGACGGGGCGACGACTGCGCAGGCCGCGGTCTCAAAGCGGTTCCTCGTTGAGTCCCTCGACGCAGCACTCCTCGATCCCGAGTACAGCCAGGCCTTGATCCTCGACATCGTCACCGACGTCGCCCGTCGTGTCTCGCGCATGCAGGTGGCGGGATTCACGGCCACGCACGTCGCCCTCGCACGGGTCCGGTCCCGGCACGCGCTTGATCTGATCCGATCACGGCGCCCTCCCGGGGCCGGCGAGGTGCCCTGGGAATTCGACGACGACGACTTCGACTTCGACTTCGGCTGGGGGGCGGAGGTGCTGGCCAAGATCGAGAAGCTCGAGGAGGCCGCAGGCCGACACCTCGTCCAGCGCCGCCTCCCGAGGCCACAGGCCGGCGCGCGTCACGCATCGACCCTGATGTCGATCAACGATCGCCGTTTCCGTGACGCCCTCGACTCCCTCGTGCGAGCCGTGGCCGGGCCTGCGTCGGGGACCGGACCGTCAGATGTGCGCGGGGCGGCCGGGTGGTTGCGGGCCCAGGCCGCGACGCCTCGCTACCAGGACTGCCTGCCGATCGCCGGAGCCTGGGGCACGGGCAAGTCGGACTTCGTGGCGTCGATCGCCCTCGGGGCCCTAGGCCGAGGGACGCCGTCGGTGGTCCTTCATCGAGGTCGTGGCGGTCTCCGCGAGACGCTGCTCGCGCAGGCGTCGGACGTCTTCGGATTCGACTTTGCCACCGTCGACGGTCTCGAGAGCAGCCTGGACGCGTTCGGCGCGGCCTTGCTCGTCATCGTCGAGGACTCGGACGAATGGGCAGCGGTCGATCCGACATTCGCCCAAGAGCTGCGCGACAGCATCGAGGCGGCGAGCGGGCGTCGCCGTCTGCGATGGACCCTCACCGCCGACAGCCTCTCACTCGACTTGCTGCTAGACGCCCGCGACCGGAACTTCTGGCAGCGACACGGTGTCGTGGACGACGCGCTCAGAGGGTCCTCTCGCCATGCGGCATCGGGGTGGTTCGAACTTGACCCGCTAGTGGTCGAGAAGCGTGTCGGTTTCCGAATGCTCGAATCCACCCGGGTCGTGGGCATCGATGCCATCGCCCACGCCGCCGACGTGCCGGGGAGTCCGGGCACGTACGCGCTGCTCTGCCGTCCGGTGGTTGCATCGATCCTGACGATGCTTGCCGACGCCGACGCCGACGCCGACGCCGACGCCCAGGTCGAGTCGACGGCAGGCGGGCTCACCGAGGACGGATTCCTTGACGAGTTCTGGCGGCTCGTCGTCCTGACTGGTGGTGAGTCCGCTGGCGAGCGTGATCGACTGGCAGAATTGATCGACCGACTCGCTGCCCGTCTCTCGAAGCGGGGGGGCGAGTCCGTAGCTTGGGAGAAAGTGCGACGAGACGTCTTCGGCAGGGCTGCCTCGACGACCGAACTCAACGTCGCCGAGCGATCGATCCGGGCCCTGAGCAGTTCGGGCGTCGTGGCCCGGGTCGATGGCGCCGTCGAGTCCCGCGCCGAGATTGCCTGGGGCAGGCGCATCGCCGGCACCGTGGTCGGACTCTCTGCCATGGACCCCGATGGCTTGGTCGAGGTCCTCCGACCCTGGGTGCATCCCGAGACGTCGACGCAGCGCGCCCTGGGCAGATACGTCAGTCGGTCGCTGTTCCGCGATGCTGAACGCCTGGCGGTCGATCCTGCCCTCCTCTCGAGGGTCTGGAGGCGATTGCTCGTACCCGACGCCGACAACGGAGCGCTCTGGCTGTCGGCGCCGGTGCTCGATGCCGGGTTGCAGCACCGTCTCGCCGGGCAGGCGACGAGATTCCTCGATGCGGCCACGTCAGCCCCGGGCGACGTCTATGCCCTTTTCTTCTGGATGCTGCATGCTCGCCCCGACGTCTGGACCCGCGACGACACCCTTCGAGTGCTCGAACGACGGTACGACGACGTCGAAGCGTCGGCAACCGGCGTGTACGCCCTACAGGTCCTCGCGTCGGCGTTGTCCGCTTCTCCTCTCCAGGCCCGTGCCGATCGGTTAGACGTGCTCACCCGGCTGGTGGGCACCGACCAGGCCAAGATCGGGGGGCCCGCGGCGCAGCTGTTCGTCGAATGCGCCGTGGCCCACGCGTCCCCGTCAGCCGTCATGACCTCGGTCGTCGCCCATCTGCACACTCGGGACTCAGGGGTGCTCGCCGAACTCCGACGCAGCGAAGACGCCGGGTTCGCCCTGGGGCTGGTTTACGCCTGCATCGGCGCCGTCCTAGACGAGGTACCCGTCGGGGATGCCGACGAGTTCGCCAAGGCGGCGGACTTCTTGCTCACGCGCGACTGGAACGAAAAGCGCGCCAGGGGTCGACCCCATGCGCGTCCTTCCGACAAGAGCGCCCACATCGCTTACGCGATCGTCGCGCAGTCGCGCACGTCGATTGGACACCACCACAAGAGGAACAGGGAGGTCGTGCACGACTATGTTGCGCGCCTCCTGACGTCAGACGCCCCGGTCTCCGACCTCATGTCCGCCTTCTTCATCGTGCGTCACTCGGTACCCACCGCGGGCAGATCAGACCTGATGGTCGACCAACGTTGGCGTGACGTCCTCGAGTCCATCGCTGCCGACATCAAGAGGTTCCCGTCGAAGATCCGGAGCGATTACGTCATCCCGTTGCTCGAAGCCAATGGAGTCCCCCTGGGCTGACGCGGCTGTCGAACCCGGGCTCAGAACACGTCGGGCGACGGGGTCGACGCGTGACGGATCGAGACGTCCGCGTGTCGGTCGAAGCGGTAGCCGACCCCGCGGACGGTGCGGACGATGTCCTCGAAGGCGCCGAGTTTCGACCGCAGTCGACGGACGTGCACGTCGATGGTGCGTTCGTTCGGCACCTCGTCGTCGCCGTCGGCCCAGAGGCTCGAGATCAGCTCTGCTCGTTCGATGGTGCGGCCCTCGCGCAGGACGAGGTACTGCAGCAGCTCGAACTCCTTGTACGTCAGGGGAGCCACGTCGCCGTCCAGCAGCAGGCGCTTGCGCGAGATGTCGACGACGACGCCGCCTCGGGCACCGGGCTCGTCGTCCTCGGTGACCTGCCGGCGCTTCGCCAGGGCGGCCGGGTCCTGCAGGGCCAGGCGGACGACCTCGACGTCACGGCCACCGGCCCCCTCGGGGGCGAGGGCCACGGCGGCGTGCGTCTCGGCCGACGGGGCGATCCGTCCGACGAGCTCCTTGATCTGCGAGACGACGTCGCCGAGCGAGGTGCCGTCGGCGGCGGCCTTGAGCTCGTCGAGCCCGACGTAGAGGACGAAGCCGCGGGCCTCGGTGCCCTCGGGCACGGCGCGGGGTCGGGGGGCCGCGGGAGCAGGCGGGCTCGCGATGACGGACGCGTCGCTGGGGGCGGCCGAGAGGGCGGGCGCGACCTCGCGGAGGGGCGTCGGGGCGGCGGAACGGGCGGGCGAGACGGTGCGAGTGGCGGTGACGGGGCGGTCGAGGATGAGGGACATGACAGGCGGGGTCCTTGCGTGACGGCGGCGGTCCCTCGGGCCGACGGGTCGTCGGGTGCGGAGGGGCTGCTCGATGTGTGTCGGTGCTCGATCCCGCCGGCGATGGTGCCGTACGTCACGAGCAGTCGGTGCGATGCACCGTTCGGGATGCGCGTCGAGGGTGGCGACGCGGGGCATCCTGGAGTCGGTGGCTCAGTGACCGGGTGGGGTCACGAGCTCAGCTGGCGGTGTCAGCAGCTTCGACTCGGCGAGGTGTGTGACCGGATCAGGCACACATTCGACACATGACAGCGTGCATCGGCATCATCATGCCGGTGCTCCCGAGGGCCTCACGAGAGGTCGGGGTGAGCACACTGTTAGTCATGGGGTCGATCTTGTTACACCCCGCGTCGCGATGTCAAGCGACGTTCGCGTTCCGGCACCGTGAGCGGCCCGGAAACGCCGGACCGCGCCTCCTGCGGTCGAGGAGGCGCGGTCCGGCGTCGGGGCGACGGGGCTCAGGCGAGCCCGTAGAGGCGGTCGCCCGCGTCCCCGAGGCCCGGGACGATGTAACCCTGCTCGTTGAGCTTCTCGTCGACGGCGCCCAGCACGACGTGGACGTCGCGGCCCTCCATCGCCTTCTCGACGGCGGCGAGGCCCTCGGGCGCGGCCAGGATGCAGACCGCCGTGACGTCGACGGCGCCGCGGTCGAGCAGGTAGTCGATCGCCGCGATGAGCGAACCGCCGGTGGCGAGCATCGGGTCGAGCACGAAGCACTGACGGTTCGAGAGGTCGTCGGGCAGACGCTCGGCGTAGGTCGTGGGCTGGAGGGTCTCTTCGTCGCGCACCATGCCGAGGAATCCGACCTCGGCCGTGGGGACGAGCTTGGTCATGCCCTCGAGCATGCCGAGGCCGGCGCGCAGGATCGGCACGACGAGCGGACGCGGCTGGCTGATCTCGAGACCCGTGGTCGGACCGACCGGGGTCTCGATGTCGACGGGGCTGGTGCGGACGTCGCGCGTGGCCTCGTAGGCCAGCAGCGTGACGAGTTCTTCGGTCAGCGCCCGGAAGGTGGGGGAGGGTGTGCTCTTGTCGCGGAGCACGGTCAGCTTGTGGGTGATCAGGGGGTGGTCCGCTACGTGCACTCGCATAGGCTCAACGGTAGCGGAGTCGACCGGTTCCGTGAGCCGTCCCGACCCCGCAGAGGCCCCGTGATCGCCGTCCCGCCCGAGTTCGACGACTGGATGTCGCTCGCCCTCGCCGAGGCCGACGCGTGCCACGTCTCGGCCGACGTGCCGGTCGGTGCCGTGGTGGTCGACGCCGACGGCCTGGTCATCGCGACCGGCCGCAACGAACGCGAGTTGCGGCAGGACCCGACCGCCCACGCCGAGGTGATCGCGCTGCGGGCCGCCGCGGCGCACACCGGCGACTGGCACCTCACCGGCACGACGCTCGTGGTCACCCTCGAACCGTGCCCCATGTGCGCCGGAGCCCTGCTCGCCGCCCGGGTCCCGCGGCTCGTCTACGGGGCCTGGGACGACAAGGCAGGAGGCGCGGGCAGCGTCTACGACATCGTCCGCGACCGCAGGCTCCCGCACCGCGCCGAGGTGTACGCCGGCGTGCGCGAGGCCGAGTGCCGGGCTCGACTCGACGCCTTCTTCGCCGAGCGGCGCGTCGTCGAGGGGCACTGAGGCGGGCCGACCCCGAGGGCCGACCCGCGCCTCCTCGGGTCAGTCGGCCGCGCGGATGACGATCGCGTCGGTCGGCGGGTCGACCTGGCCCGGCTTGACCCAGACGTCGGGTTCGACGTAGATGACGCGGGCGATCGGCACGGCCTCGCGGATGCGCGACTCGACGGCGTTGATGGCGCTCGCGACGTCGGCCAGCACCGTGCGGCCGGGCATCGCGACCTTGACGCCGACGAGCAGCTCGTCGGGACCGAGGTAGAGGGTCTTCATGTGGATGATCGACTCGACCTCGGGCCCGCCCGTGATCGCGGCGCGGATCTTCTGGACGTCCTCGGCCGAGGCGCCCTCGCCGACGAGCAGGCTCTTCGTCTCGATGCCGAGGATCACGGCCACCGCGACGAGCAGCACGCCGATCGCCAGGGTGCCGATCGCGTCGAAGACGCCGTCACCGGTGATCCAGGTGAGCACGACGCCGATCATGGCGAACGACAGGCCGAGCAGCGCGGCGGCGTCCTCGAGCAGCACGACCGGCAGCTCGGGGGCCTTGGCCCGGCGCACGAACGCGACCCAGCTCTGCTGACCCTTGCTCGGGCGGGACTCGCGGATCGCGGTGCGCAGCGAGAACCCCTCGAGGGCGAGCGAGATGGCGAGCACGAGGACGGGCAGCCAGGGCACCTCGAGGGGGTGCGGCTCGCGCAGCTTCTCGACGCCCTCGTAGAGCGAGAACACGCCACCGACGCTGAACAGGATGATCGAGACGACGAACGCGTAGACGTAGCGTTCGCGCCCGTGGCCGAAGGGGTGGTCGGCGTCGGCGGCCTTCTTCGCCTTGCGGCCACCGAGCAGCAGCAGGAGCTGGTTGCCCGAGTCCGCCAGGGAGTGGACGCCCTCGGCGAGCATGGACGACGACCCCGAGAACGCCCAGGCGATGAACTTCGTCACCGCGATGCCCAGGTTCGCGCTGAGTGCGGCGATGATCGCCTTGTTGCCGCCGTGACTGCTCATCGGTTAGATCCCCTCGTGTGGTCCTGGTCGATCCTAGGATGGCCGGATGGTCACCACCCTCCCCACCACAGCGATTCTCGGAGCCGGCTCGATGGGCGGCGCGATCCTGCAGGGCCTGCTGCGCCCCGAGGTGTCCGTCGACGGGGGCGTGCGGGTGACGAACCGCACCGAGGTCAAGGCCCGCGCGCTGCGGCACGGCGGGGTCACCTCCCTCGCCACCGAGACCGACCCGAGCGCCAACTCCTCCGCGGTCGTCGGTGCGCGGCTGGTGCTGATCGGCGTGAAGCCGCACATGGTGGTCGACCTGCTGCACGAGATCGGTCCCGTGCTCGACGCGGGCGCCGTCGTCGTGAGCCTGGCCGCCGGCGTGACGACGGCCACGATGGAGGCGGCGCTGCCCGAGTCCGTGTCGGTGCTGCGCTCCATGCCGAACACGCCGTCGCACGTCGGTCTCGGGGTGACCGGCCTGAGCGCCGGGTCGCGCTCGACCGACGCCGACCTGGCCCTGGCCCGGTCGCTCTTCGCCGTCGTCGGCGACGTCGTGGTCGTCCCCGAGGCGCAGATCGACGCGCTCAGCACGATCTCGGGTTCGGGCCCCGCGTACGTCTTCTACCTCGTCGAGCAACTGCAGGAGGCGGCGGTCGCGTTGGGCTTCACCCGCGCGCAGGCCGCCACCCTGGTGCAGGGCACGTTCCGTGGCGCGAGCGAGCTGCTCGCGACGAGCGACGTCCTGCCGGCCGACGCCGCACCGGCCGAACTCCGTCGCCGTGTCACGAGCCCTGGCGGAACGACCGAGCGCGCCGTGGCCGAACTCGCCGACGGTGGTCTGCTCGAGCTGTTCGAGCGGGCGACCCAGGCCGCCCTGGCCCGCAACCGCGAGATCGCCGAAGGGCGCTGAGGGCGATCAGCCCTCGAGGGCGGCGAAGCGCTCGATGGCGCGGCTGTCGCCCGACACGATGATCAGGTCGTGGTTGCTGATGACCGTCTCGGGGGTCGCCTCGACGAACGCGCCACCGGGGCTCTTGACGCCGACGATCGTGATGCCGTACTTCTTGCGGATGTTCGACGCGGCCAACGAGGCACCGCGGACGGGCTTCGGCGGATACATCTTGACGATGGCGAAGGCGTCGTCGAACTCGATGTAGTCGAGCATCCGGCCGGAGACGAGGTGCGCGACGCGCTCGCCGGCCTCGCGCTCGGGGTAGATGACGTGGTTTGCGCCGATGCGGGCGAGGATCTTGCCGTGCGACTGGCTGATCGCCTTCGCCCAGATCTGCGGCACCTTCAGGTCGACCAGGTTGGCCGTGATGAGCACGCTGGCCTCGATGGACGAGCCGACGGCGACGACCGCGATCGAGAAGTCCTGCGCGCCGATCTGCTTGAGGGCGTCGATGCTCCGGGCGTCGGCCTGCACCGCGTGCGTCACGCGGTCGGCCCATTTCTGCACGAGCCCGGCGTCGGTGTCGACGGCGAGCACGTCACGGTCCTGCCGTTCGAGCTGTCCGGCGGTCGCGGCGCCGAAGCGTCCGAGGCCGATGACGAGCACCGGGGCGTCGTGCTTGATCTTGTCAACCAACGATCGGTCGCTCCTCGGCTCGGGTGAACAGCTGGCGTCGTTGGCTGGCGGCCAGGGCGACGGAGAGTGTCACTGTACCAACGCGGCCCATCCACATCGTGACCGCCAGGATGTACTTCGCCGAGTCCGGCAGGCGGTCGGTCAGGCCGGTGCTGAGCCCCGAGGTGGCGAACGCCGAGATGGACTCGAACAGCACGTGGTCGAGGGGCTCCTTCGTGATGTGCATGATCAGGATGCTCGACACGGCGACGATCGTGGCGCCCCAGAGGACGACGCTGACGGCCAGGCGCAGGACGTCGCTGGGGATGCGGCGGCCGAACGCCTCCATCGACCGCTGGCCGCGCGCCTCCGCGAAGGCCGCCAGGAACAGCACCGCGAGCGTCGTGACCTTGATGCCTCCGGCGGTCGACGCCGAGCCGCCGCCGATGAACATCAGCATGTCGGTGACGAGGAGCGACGAACCGTTCAGGTCGGAGATCTGGATGGTCGAGAAACCGCCCGACCTCGTCATCATGCTGAGGAACAGGGACTGGAACACCGTCGGGCCGGCCTCGATGCCGCCGAACGTCTTCGGGTTGTCGAACTCGAGGACGATGTAGAGCACCATGCCGAACACGATGAGGATCGCCGTCGTCAGCAGGGTCAGCTTGACGTGGACGGACCAGCGCCGGGGGTTGCGGGGGTTCCGGGCCAGGGCGTAGATCACCGGGAACCCGATGCTGCCGAGGAAGACCCCGACCATGATCAGGCTGAGGAACCAGTAGTCGTTCTCGAAGGCGGCCAGACCCTCGGCATTGGGCGTGAACCCGGTGTTCGTGAAGGCCATCGCCGAGTAGTAGAAGCTGTCGAGCACCGCGTCGCCGACGGGGATGCCGTCGATCAGCATGCGGGGGATCATCAGCACCGCGATGACGAGCTGGATCACGAACGAGCTGAGGGCCACCGTCGTCAGCAGGCCACCGATCTCGCCGAGCCGCACGGCCTGACCCTCGGGCACCGGGCCGGCGTGCACCCGCAGCGGGTTCTGGTCGCCGGCGGCCATGAGCCGGGCGCGGAGGCCGAGCTTGCGCGAGACGACGAGGCCCATGATCGACGCGAGCGTGAGCACGCCGATCGCCCCGATCTGCACGCCGACGAAGATGACGACGTGGCCGAACAGGGACCAGTGGGTGGCCATGTCGACCGTCGCGAGGCCGGTCACGCAGATGACCGAGACGGCCGTGAACACGGAGTCGGCCAGCGGGGTGATCGTCCGGTCGGCCGAGGCGATCGGCAGCGAGAACAGCAGGGTGAAGACGACGATGAGGCCGGTGAAGATCAGGATGGCGAAGCGCGCGGGCGACTTGCGACCGATGTCGTCGATCGCGTCGCTGAGTCTGCGCCAGGGCGAGCGGCCGGGGTCCGAGGGGCGGCGTCGACCGGCGACGGGGGCGCGAGTCACGACGGTCATGCTATCCCGGGTCACTACGCTGGTCGCATGCCGGACATCTTCGCCGTGATCGCCGACGCCACCCGCCGAGACCTCTTGAAGGTGCTGCTCGACGCCTCGCTGTCGACCGACTCCGCCAATGCCGACATCAGCGTGGGTGAGATGGTCACGTCCCTCGGCGTCAGCCAGCCGACCGTCTCGAAGCACCTCCGGGTGCTGCGCGAGGCCGGTCTGGTGCGCGTCCGCGAAGAAGGGCAGCACCGGTACTACTCGCTCGAGTCGGGGCCGCTCGAGGTCGTCGAGGACTGGTTGATCCCGTTCGTCAGTGCCGACTCGCTGACCTCCGAGGCGTTGGCCAGCACGCCCTTCGCCGCCTGGGCCGGGGCCTCGGTCCCCGCCCCGCTCCGGCGGGCGGCCGAGAACCTGCCCGACGCCGAGGACGTCGGGAGCACGCTGGGTCGCTACGCGGCCGGGGCCCAGCACCGCGCCTCCTCGGCCCTGCACGACGCCCAGAGCGCGCTCGGGGCCCTGGACGAGCGCGTCATCGACCCCGTCCGCAAGCGGTGGGGACGCACCGGCCAGTAGCGGCCCGGGCGCCTTTACACCGAGTCACACGCGCCCCTAGAGTTGCCCCCAGGCACATGGGGAACACCCGTCTGCTCCACAGCCCCGCCCGGGGCCCGAGACGAGGCAGGGTCATGTCGCAGGATCTGTCGGATGTGCGGTTCCTCACGGTCGCCGAGGTGGCCGACATGATGCGCGTGTCGAAGATGACGGTCTACCGCATGGTCCACTCGGGCGAGCTGCCGGCGATCCGCTTCGGGCGGTCCTTCCGCGTGCCGGAATCGGCCGTCGCGGCCGTGCTGCGAATCGGCATCGCCGACGTCGGGTAGGCCCACTTCGACTTTCTCGGGCCGTCCTAGTAGACTGACCCGAGGCATTTTTCCGCGGTTCTGTTTCGGACCCGGTCGGTCCAATCCAGAAATCAGTGAGGTCCTCTATGGGTTCTGTCATCAAGAAGCGTCGCAAGCGCATGGCGAAGAAGAAGCACCGCAAGCTGCTTCGCAAGACTCGTCACCAGCGTCGCAACAAGAAGTAGTCGCTCGACGCGAAGGCCCCCGCCGACCACCGGTCGCCGGGGGCCTTCGTCGTGCCCGGGCGCCAGCCGGCCCTCGCTACCCTTGAGGGCATGGCCGAACCGCGAATCACCCTCCTGACCAAGCCGGGCTGCCACCTGTGCGACGACGCCCGTTCCGCGGTGCACGGCGTGCTGGCCGAAGCCGAGTTCGTCGATGCCGGCATGGTCGTCGACGAGAAGAACATCCTCGACGACGCCGAGCTCACCGCCGAGTACGCGGAAGAGATCCCGGTCGTCCTGATCGACGGTCGCGTGCACACCATCTGGCGGGTCGAGCCCGAGCGCCTGCGGACGGCGCTCCGCGCGGCCGTCCGCTGAGGACGGCCGACGGCGCACGACGACGAGAAGCCCCGACGAGACGCTCTCGTCGGGGCTTCTGTGATCCGTGGTGAGGAGCTACGGCTGGAGGCGCGTGGGGCCGCGGAAGAGGAAGGTCACCTCACGCAGGTTGGCCTGGTTCAGCATGAGCATCAGCACCCGGGCGAGGCCCATGCCGAAGCCGCCGTGCGACGGGGCGCCGTAGCGGAAGAAGTCGAGGTAGCTCGAGAGCTCTTCGGGCTTCATGCCCTTCTCGCGGATCTGCTGCTCGAGCACCTCGATGCGGTGCTCGCGCTGCGCACCCGTGGTGATCTCGGTGCCGCGGTAGATGAGGTCGTAGCTCTTGGTGAGCTGCGGGTCGTCGTCATGACGCATGTGATAGAACGGGCGGATCGAGGCGTCGTAGTCCGTCAGGTACACGAAGTCGTGTCCGAACTCCTCCGCGACGTACTCGGCGATGCGGCGCTCGCCCTCGGGGTCCATGTCGGCGTCCGCTCGGGGCACCTCGTAGCCGCGCTCGGCCACGATGCGCTTGGCCTCGGCCAAGGGGATGCGGGGGAACGGCACGGTCGGCACCACGACGTCGACGTCGAAGAGCTCCTTGATCTCGGCGCCGTGCTTGTCGGCCACGGCCTGGAACGCGAAGGCCAGCAGCTGCTCCTGCATCTGCATGACGTCCTCGTGGCTCTCGACGTAGCTGATCTCGGCGTCGACCCCCGTGAACTCGGTCGCGTGACGCGACGTGAACGACGGGTCGGCCCGGAACACCGGAGCGATCTCGAAGATCTTGCCGAAGCCGGCCGACTGGGCCATCTGCTTGAAGAACTGGGGGCTCTGCGCCAGGTAGGCGACACCGTCGAAGTAGTCGACCTTGAACAGCTCGGCGTTCGACTCGCTCGGGGTCGCCATGAGCTTCGGGGTGTGGATCTCGACGTAGTCACGCTCGATCCACCAGGTGCGCAGAGCGTGCTCGAAGGTCGTCTGCACGCGGAAGATCAGGGCGTTGCGGGGGACGCGCAGGTCGAGGAAGCGCCAGTCGAGGCGCTTGTCGATGCCGCTGTCGGCGGCGATGGGGGTCTCGGGGTCGGCCAGCGAGTCGATGACGAGCGTCTCGACCTTGACCTCGATGCCGCCGAGCTTGACGCGCTCGTCGTGCTTGAGCTCGCCCGTGACGGTGACGAAGCTGCCCTGCGACAGCGACGAGATCGCGTCGGCGACGTCGTCGGTCTCGCCCGCGGCCTCGAGCACGTCGGCCGCGGTACGGGGGCGGACCAGTTGAAGGGCGCCCGTCTCGTCGCGGAGGACGACGAACTGCACCTTCTTCTGGTCGCGCACCGTCTCGACCCAGCCGGTCACGGTCACGGGTCCGTCGGGCAGCGCGGACAGGTCTTTGATGAGGGTGCGTTCGATCACGAGGCCCGAGTTTACAGTCACCGCCTCGCGCGACCCGCCGGACGGCCCCGCCGGACCACGGCGAGCTTGGGGCTTCCCGTGTGGGAGGTGTGCAGGCGGTCCCGACCTAGACTCGTCCGCATGCCCGCGCAGCAGATCCACCTCGTCCGGCACGGTGAGGTGCACAACCCCGAGCACGTGCTCTACGGCCGCCTCGACGGGTTCGGCCTGAGCGACCTCGGCCACCGGATGGCGGCCGCCTCGGCCGACGCCTTCCACGAGCAGGGCGTCCCGGTCCGTGCCGTCGTGGCCTCACCGCTCCAGCGCACCCGCGAGAGCGCGGCGCCGTGGTCGTCGGCCTTCGGGCTCGAGACGCAGGTCGACGAGCGGCTGATCGAGCCGAGCAACAAGTACGAGGGTCGACGCAGCGACTTCACCATCGCGAAACAGCTCAAGGTGCCGGCCGAGTGGCCCTGGATCGTCAACCCCCTGAAGCCGAGCTGGGGCGAGGCCTACGTGAGCATCGCCGCCCGCATGCTCTCGGCGGTCGACGAGGCCTGGTCGAGCGTCGACGAGGGCGACGTCGTGCTCGTCAGCCACCAGCTGCCCATCTGGATGGTCCACCGGAGCGTGACGGGCGCCCGCCTGTTCCACGACCCGCGCCGCCGCCGCTGCACCCTCTCGAGCATCACGACGCTCGAACGCCGCGAGGGGGGCTTCGTCGAGGTCGGCTACCAGGAACCCGCTGCACACTTGAACCAATCCGCCGTCGACCTGGGAGCAGTGTGAGCCAGAAGACCATCCGTCCGACCCGAGCCCGACTCGTGGTCCGGGGCCTCGCGCTCGCTGCAGTCCTGGGCGTCGTCGCCACGGGGTGCTCGTCCACCGCCGACGACCTCGCGAAGCAGTACGGCAACGGCACGACCGAGAACTACATCTCGGGCAACGGCACCGTGACCGAGATCGCGCCCGAGGACCGCACCGACCCGGTCGCGTTCACGGCCGAGACGGACGCGGGCGAGACCGTCTCGAGGAGCGACCACGAGGGCGAGGTCGTCGTCCTCAACTTCTGGTACGCGGCGTGCCCGCCCTGCCGTCTCGAAGCACCGGAGCTGGAGAAGCTCAACCAGTCCTACGCCGACAAGGGCGTCGAGTTCCTCGGCGTCAACGTGCGCGACCAGGCCGACACCTCCCTGGCCTTCGCCCGCACCTTCGACGTCACCTACCCGTCGGTCGTCGACGCCAACGACGGGGCGGTCCAGCTCGCCCTCGCCGGCACGATCGCGCCCAACGCCGTGCCGACCACGATCGTCCTCGACAAGCAGGGCCGCATCGCGGCGCGCATCCTGGGCGGTCTCGACGGGCCCGGCATCCTCGACACCCTGATCTCCGACACCCTCGCCGAGACGTCCTAGGTGTACCAGGGCAATCCCTTCTTCGACGCGGTCGTGGGCGGTCAGCTCGCGGTCGGCCTGCCGGTGGCCCTGCTGGCGGGGCTCATCTCGTTCCTGTCGCCGTGCGTGCTGCCGCTCGTGCCGGGGTACCTCGGTTACGTCGGCGGTCTGACGACGGGGGCGACCGAGGCGAGGGCCCGGCGCCGCGACCGCCGCCGGCTCGTCCTCGGCGTCGTCCTGTTCATCCTCGGCTTCTCGGTCGTCTTCGTCGGCACCTCGCTCGCCTTCGCCTCGGCGGGGTTCTGGTTGATCCAGTGGCGCGACGTCGTCACCCGGGTCATGGGCGTCGTGGTGATCCTGCTCGGTCTCGTCTTCATCGGGCAGTTCACGTTCTTGCAACGCACCCTCAAGCCCGGGTTCCTCCCGAAGACGGGTCTCGCCGGGGCGCCCCTGCTCGGCATCGTCTTCGGCATCGGGTGGACCCCCTGCATCGGACCCACCCTGGCCGCCGTGCAGGTGCTCGCCCTGGGCTCGGGCTCGGCCTGGCAGGGCGTCCTGCTCGGGGCCTTCTACTGCATCGGCCTCGGGGTCCCGTTCCTGCTTGTCGCGCTCGGCTTCGGGTGGGCGTCACGATCCATCTCGTTCGTCAAGCGGCACATCCGCGTCGTCAACATCGTCGGAGGGTCACTGCTCGTGCTCATCGGTCTGCTCATGGTCACGGGCCTCTGGTCCAGCCTCATGTCACACGTCGGGGCGGTGATCGCGACCTATGGCACGATCGTCTGACCGCGACGGGGGCGACGCGACCCGCGCCTCCTCGGTGGCCGCCGGGACCGACACCGGGCGGAGCGACACCGGGTTGACCGACGCGGACGCCACCGACGTCGGCGGCGACCCGTTGCGCCCGAGCGACCACATCGACTCGGTCCGACCGGCGGCCTCCGACGGTGCGGGCATCACGCAGCCGAAGCTCGGCCCCGTCGGCTACCTGCGCTTCTTCTGGCGACAGCTGACCAGCATGAAGACCGCGCTCTTCCTGCTCATGCTGCTCGCCGTCGCGGCGATCCCCGGTTCGCTCGTGCCGCAGCGCACCTCCGACCCCAACGGCGTGGTCCAGTACCGCACCGACCATCCCGACCTGTTCCCGGTGCTCGACAAGCTCGGCGTCTTCGACACCTACTCGTCGCCCTGGTTCTCGGCCGTCTACCTGCTGCTCTTCATCTCGCTGATCGGCTGCATCATCCCGCGCACCCGGCACCACTTCGAGGCGTTGCGAGCTCGACCCCCGAAGACCCCCGCGCGGTTGTCGCGCCTGGCCGGGTACCGGTCGATCACGCTCGAGACCGCAGGAGGCGCGGGTGAGGCCTCGATCACGGCCGCCCGTGCCGTCGACGCGGCCCGGGCCCAGCTGAAGCGCTCCGGCTACCGCACGCAGGTCTTCGGCGACTCGGTCAGCGCCGAACGCGGCTACCTGCGCGAGACCGGCAACCTGGTGTTCCACTCGGCGCTCGTCGGCGTGCTCCTGACCGTCGGCGTCGGCGGCGGCTTCGGTTACTCGGGCCAGCGCGTGGTCGTCGAGGGTCAGACCTTCTCGAACGTGCTCGGCTCGTACGACTCGTTCAACCCGGGCCGCTGGTTCGACGAGGCGCAGCTGTCGCCCTTCTCGATCGCGCTCGACCGGTTCTCGACCGAGTACGCGCCCGACACCGCGGGCGCGGCCGGCATGGCCACCGACTTCACCGCCGACGTCACCGCGCAGGCGCGGGGTGGCGACGCCGAGAAGACGCAGATCAAGGTCAACTCGCCCCTGTCGATCGGCGGTTCGAACGTCTACCTGCTGGGCAACGGCTACGCGGTCGACGTGACGGTGCGCGACGGCGAGGGCAACGTCGCGTTCCGGGACACGGTCCCGTTCCTGCCGCAGGACACCAACCTCACCTCGCTCGGCGTCATCAAGGTGCCCGACGCCCTGCCCCGGCAGCTCGGCATGATCGGGTTCTTCTACCCCACGGCGGCGGACAACGGCACGGGGGCCCTGACGTCCACCGACCCGGACACCACGAACCCCGTGCTCAGCCTGAACGTCTACTCGGGCGACCTCGGGCTGGACGCCGGGGTGCCGACGTCCGTCTACACGCTCGACACCGACGGTCTGACCCCGCTGGCCGGCACCGACGACGACGCGCAGGAGAAAGCGGTCCAGCTGACCCCGGGCGAGACGGCGACGATCCCCGACGGTCTCGGCACGATCACCTTCGACGGGGTGAAGCGGTTCGCCTCGTTCGACATCCACCACGACCCCTCGCAGGTCTGGGTGCTGTTGTTCGCGGGGCTCTCGTTCGCCGGTCTGCTGACCGCGTTGTTCGTGCCGCGCCGCCGGGTCTGGGTCAAGGCCACCGAGACCGGCGACGGCGTCCGGCTCGAGTACGCCGGGCTCGCCCGCGGCGAGGACCCCACGCTCGGACGCGCCGTCGGCGACATCGCCAAGGCGCACCTGGGCGGCCTGGGCGTCCCGGCCGACGTCGCGCGCGAGGTCGCCGACGACCCGGCCCGTCACGACGTCGAGAAACCCGGCCCCGCCGCCGGGGGACGCGGACGTAAGATCTGATGGTGACCGCCGACCTCGCCTACTACTCGCTCGTCGCCGTGTACTCGGCGATGGCCATCTACACGATCTCGTTCGTGGCCTTCGCCCTCGACCTGGCGAAGCGGTCCGGTGACGCCCAGCAGGCGGCGGCCCGTGCGGCCAAGGCCGAGGCCCTCGCGACCACCACCGTCTCGCGCTCGTCGTCGGGCGGCAGCACCGTCGTCCTCGACCGGCCGTCGGGCGGAGCGGGCGGGGCGGTCCCCGCCGCCGGTGGGTCCGCCAAGGCCTCGAGCTTCGAGCGCGTCGCCATCGCCATGATGCTCCTGGGCTTCGTCGTCCACGTCTCCTCGGTCGTCCTGCGTGGACTGGCCGCCGGTCGCGTGCCGTGGGCGAACATGTTCGAGTTCTCGCTGACCGGCACCGCGATCATCGTCGGGGTCTACCTGGCCGTCCAGCTGGTGGTCAACCTGCGGTTCCTCGGCGCGTACGTCATGGGCCTCAACCTGGTGCTGCTCGCGATCGGCACCGTCAACTACTACGTGGCGGTCTCGCCGCTGCCGCCGGCGCTCCAGTCCGCCTGGCTGGTGATCCACGTCTTCGTGGCCATCCTCGGCACGGCGTTCTTCGCCATCGCCGCCGGGCTCTCGGCCGCCCAGCTCGTGCAGACGAAGCGTGAGCAGTCCAAGCTCGCCGGCCTGCGCTTCCTCGACACCCTCCCGGGCGCCGAGCGCCTCGAAGACCTGGCCTACCGCATCGCCCTCGTCGGCTTCGTCCTCTGGACCTTCACCCTCATCGCCGGCGCCATCTGGGCCGAGCGGGCGTGGGGCCGCTACTGGGGCTGGGACACCAAAGAGGTCTGGACCTTCATCATCTGGGTGCTCTACGCCGGGTACATCCACGCGCGGGCGACCCGCGGGTGGCGCGGGGCCCGGTCGTCGTGGCTGTCGATCATCGGCTTCGCCGCGGTCATGTTCAACTTCTCGGTCGTCAACGTCTTCTTCAAGGGCCTGCACGCGTACTCGGGTCTCTGACGCACCGACGCCGTGGCGTCGCCCGCCGCCGCGTGCGACGGGGCGTCAGCCCGCGAGCACGGCGTAGGAGGCGCGCAGCCGCTCCAGCCACACCTCGCGTCGGTCGTCGTCCACCGCGTGGCGGCGGAGCAGGTCGACGTCGACCTCGACCCGTCGCACGTCGATCTCCCCGTCGACGGGCAGCAGGGGATCACGCGTGACGTCGGCCCCGAGCAGGGCGGCCGTGCCGAGCCCGCAGTCGTGGCGGAGCCCGGGCACGGCGGCGGCGAGGTGCGCCCCCATGCTGAGTCCGACCGACGTGTCGAGGGCGCTCGACACGACGACGGGCAGCCCGGCCGCCGCGACGATGCGCAGTGCGGCGGTGACGCCGCCGAGCGGTTGGGCCTTGACCACGAGGAGGTCCGCGGCCCCGGCCCGGGCCACGGCCAGCGGGTCGTCGGCCTTGCGGACGCTCTCGTCGGCGGCGACGAGCACGCCCGTCCCCGAGACGCGGCGTCGCAGCTCGGCGAGCTCGGGCACCGTGGCGCAGGGCTGTTCGGCGTACTCCAGGGCGTACGGTGCCATCCCGACCAGCGCCTCCTCGGCCGACTCGACGGACCATCCTCCGTTGGCGTCGACGCGGACGCGCCCCTCGGGGCCGACCCAGTCGCGGGCTGCGGCGACGCGGGCGATGTCGTCCGCGAGGGTCTGACCGCGCTCGGCGACCTTGACCTTGACCGTCCGGCAGCCGCGGTAGCGGGCGAGCACGTCGGGCACCCGGTCGGCGGCGACGGCCGGCAGGGTCGCGTTGACCGCCACCCGGCGGGCGCCCCCCTCGGGGAGCCGACCCCAGCCGAAGTCGATCGTGGCCGCGAGCCAGGCGGCCGCCTCGGCCGGTCCGTACTCGACGAAGGGGCTGAACTCGGTCCAGCCCGACGGGCCTTCGACCACCAGGGCCTCGCGTGCGTCGAGTCCCCGGAACCGGGTGCGGAGGGGGAGACGGACGACGTGGGCACCCTCGACCAGGTCGGCCAGGGGAGGCAGCGGGGGAGTCGTGGACGGTGCGCGGTCGACGGTCGGCATCCGCCCAGTGTCGCACCGGGGACCCCGGTAAGGTCGTGCGTCATGGTCGACCGCGAACCCGAGCCCGTCCGACGACCGGAGCCCTCACCCGACGATCCCTCCGACCCGGGGCGCGACGGCCTCGGCCGCGCCTCGTCCGAGGCCGACGGCCTCCGGGTCTTCGACGGTCCCGGTCACGACGTGCTCGACCCTCCGCGCAGCCGACGCCTCGGCGTCGTCACGTTCGTCCTGGCCGTCGTGCTGCTCGCACTCGACGGTGTGGCCCTGGGACTCCTGGCCGCGGACGCCGTGAGCCCGGCCGCCGTCCTCGCGTTGGTCACCCTGTTGGCCTCCGTCGTCGTCGGGGTGATCGGTCTGATGGCCGCCGTCCTGCGCCGCGGCCGGTGGTGGGGGGTGGCCGCGGTGGTCCTCAGCTCGCTGTCGAACCCGTTCGTGCTCGTCTGGCTGATCGGGCGGTTCGTCTCGACGGTCTGACCCCGCCAGGCGGCGAGGTCGGACCCCGTCGCTAGGCTGGCGACATGGCTTCCGAGGTGTCCGACCTGTTCGATCCGACCGAGTGGCGGGGGGTCGAGGGGTTCGACGCCCTGACCGACGTCACCTACCACCACAGCCTCGACGGGCGGGTGGCCCGCGTGGCCTTCGACCGCCCCGAGGTGCGCAACGCGTTCCGGCCGCACACGGTCGACGAGCTCTACCGGGTGCTCGACGACGCCCGCATGAACAGCCGCATCGGGGTCGTCCTGCTGACCGGCAACGGTCCCAGCGCGAAGGACGGGGGCTGGGCGTTCTGCAGCGGTGGCGACCAGCGCATCCGCGGTCGTGACGGCTACAAAGCAGAGGGCGACCAGGCGAACGTGCCCGACCCGGCGTCGGCGGGGCGGCTGCACATCCTCGAGGTGCAGCGGCTCATCCGGTTCATGCCCAAGGTCGTCATCGCCGTGGTGCCCGGTTGGGCGGCCGGTGGCGGCCACTCGTTGCACGTCGTCTGCGACCTGACGATCGCCAGTCGCGAACACGGTCGGTTCAAGCAGACGGACGCCGACGTGGGGTCGTTCGACGCGGGCTACGGCAGCGCCTACTTCGCCAAGCAGATCGGTCAGAAGTTCGCTCGCGAGGTGTTCTTCCTGGCAGAGGAGTACAGCGCCGACCGTGCCCACGAGATGGGTGCCGTCAACCGGGTCGTGCCACACGTCGACCTCGAACGCGAGGCGCTCGCCATGGCGCGCACCATCCTGACGAAGTCGCCGACCGCCATCCGCATGCTCAAGTTCGCCTTCAACGCGACCGACGACGGCATCGTCGGTCAGCAGGTCTTCGCGGGCGAGGCGACCCGCCTCGCCTACGGCACCGACGAGGCCGTCGAAGGACGCGACTCGTTCCTCGAGAAGCGTGCTCCCGACTGGTCGCCCTTCCCCTGGCAGTACTGATGACGCGCACCCTGCGGGCGGTCGACGCACGTGAGCCCGGTGCGGTGCTCGACGCCCTCCGGGTCGCGCTCGAGGGGGGTCCCGCGGTGGCGCCCCGGACGGACGACCGTGTGCCCGCCGACCTCCCGGGACTCGTGCCGCAGGCGGTGTCGCTGGTCGTCGAGACCAGCGGCTCGAGCGGACGCCCGAAGCGCGTGGCCCTGTCCTCCGACGCGGTGCTCGCCGGTGCCGCCGCGGCCGACGGTGCCCTGGCCGGGCCCGGGCAGTGGGTGCTCGCCCTGCCGGCGCACTACGTCGCGGGGCTGAACGTGCTCGTCCGCTCGATCGCCTCGGGCACCGAGCCGGCCCTGCTGACGCCCGGCCACTTCGACGTCGCCGACTTCGTCGCCGCCGCCGGTCGGCTCGAGCACCCCGTGCGGTACTCGTCGCTCGTCCCCGCGCAGCTCTCGACGGCGCTCGACGCCGCCGACGAGGACGCCGGCGTGGCCGACGTGCTGCGCCGCTTCGACGCCCTCCTGGTGGGCGGGCAGGCGACTCCCGGCCCCCTCGTCGAACGGGCCCGTCGGCTCGGGGTGACCGTCGTGCGCACCTACGGGTCGAGCGAGACCAGTGGCGGGTGCGTGTACGACGGCGTGCCCGTGGGCCGCACCCGCGTCGAGGTCGTCGACGGCCAGGTCGAGCTGAGCGGGCCGTCGCTGGCCGAGGGGTACCTCGACGACCCCGAGCGCACGGCTGCGGCCTTCGTCACGCGCGACGGCCTGCGCTGGTACCGCACGGGCGACGCCGGAACGGTGTCGCCCGGCGGGGTGCTGACCGTGAGCGGCCGGCTCGACGACGTGATCGTCTCGGGTGGCGAGAAGGTGTCGCTCGGCGTCGTCGAGCGGGTCGTGCGCGAGCAGCCGGGGCTCGCCGACGCCGTGGTCGTCCGCGCGGCGCACGCCCGGTGGGGCGAGGTGCCCGTCGTGGTCACCGACACCGCGCCTCCTGCGCCGTCGGCCGCCGACGACCTGGCGGCACTGCGATCCGCGGTGGTCGCCGCCGCCGGTCGAGCCGCGGCACCCGATCGCATCGTCAGGGTCGACGCGGTGCCCGTGCTCGCGAGCGGCAAGCCGGACCGGGTGGCGCTGACCCGCCTGGTCGCCGGCCTCGCGGCAAGCTGATAGCCGGCTGCGAACTAGACTCGACCACGTGGCGAAGACGAAGACCTCGACCCCCAAGCGCAACGGCCGCCCCGGTGGCCGACCGGGCGGGCGGCCCGGCAAGCAGCCGGTCCGTCGCGTGACGGCCGGCGACTGGATCGGCGGTGCCCGCCTGCGCACCCTGCCGCTGGGCATCGCCCCGGTCGCCCTCGGCACCGGTGTCGCCCGGGCGAACGGTGGCTGGGACCTCACCCTGGCGCTTCTCTGCCTCGCCGTCGCGGTGTTCCTGCAGATCGGCGTCAACTACTCGAACGACTACTCGGACGGCATCCGCGGCACCGACGACTTCCGGGTCGGGCCCTCGCGACTGACCGGCTCGGGCAGCGTCCGTCCGAAGACCGTGCTGAAGGTGGCGCTGGCGTTCTTCGCCCTCGCGGCCGTCGCCGGTGTCGTCGTCGTCGTCATCACCCAGATCTGGTGGCTGCTCGCGGTCGGCGCCGCCGCGGTCGTGGCCGCCTGGTTCTACACCGGCGGCAAACGGCCCTACGGCTACAACGCCCTGGGCGAGCTCTTCGTCTTCGTGTTCTTCGGGCTCGTCGCGACCGTGGGCACGACCTTCGTACAGCTGCGCGAGTTCCCGTTCGACGCCTGGGTGGCGGGGGTCGCCGCCGGGCTGTTCGCCTGCGCGGTCCTGATGATCAACAACGTGCGCGACATCCCGCAAGACACCGCCGCCGGCAAGCGCACCCTCGCGGTCGTCGTCGGCGACCCGGTGGCGCGCGCCCTTTACGCGCTGTTCCTGCTGCTGCCGTTCTTCATCCTCGTGTACTTCGCGTTCCTGTACCTGCACGCGCCCTACGTCTACTTCACGCTCATCGTCGCGGTGCCCGCCGCGGTGATCGGCGTCACGGGCAAGACGCCCCGTGAGCTGATCCTCGCCCTGCAGCTGTCGTCGTTGACGGCCCTGGTCTGGGCTCTCGCCTTGTCGGCCGCGCTCTTCTTCTAGGGTCCGGCCCGGGCTCGCGGCCCGGGCTCGCGGCCCGGGGGCGGTCAGGCCTGGCCGTCGATGCGGCGTGCGCGCTCGCCGTCGTCCTCGGCGATGGCCTCGTCCTCGGCGACGGAGTCGTCGTCGAGCTTGGCCGGGCGCGACCGGCGGTCGGCGAGGTCGAGCGCGACCTTCCGGCGCAGCGGCGCGAAGAACAGGTACGAGACGCAGAAGCCGACGACCGCCGCGATCAGCGTGGCCCAGAAGGGGTCGAACCTCAGCACCAGCAGCAGGCCCAGCACGACCGCGAACAGGCCGAGGCGGACGATCGAGTACTTGAGCCAGGGTTTCACGACGAGGAGTCTACGGTCCGTGAGGTGTGCGCCCGCCCCGCGGCGGACGGGCCGTGCGGCCGCGATCCGACGGGCCGAGGAGGCGCGGTGCGGCACCGCCTCGCGCCGTACGTCACAGCTCCGCAACGGCCGACCGACCATCAGGCGTTGCACCGGATCGAGAACTAGGCTCGGTCCATGGTCAGGCTCTTCATCGTGGGCATCGTCGCCGCGGCGGCATTCGTCATCTTCGCGCTCATCGACTGCCTGTTCGCCGACGCCTCACGGTTCCGGGCCCTCAACAAGCCCCTCTGGGCCGTCATCATCGTCCTCCTCCCCGTCATCGGCGCGGTGCTGTGGTTCGTGCTCGGGCGGGCGCGCAAGAGCGGCCGCCCCGCCGCGACGCGCACCATCGCACCCGACGACGACCCCGAGTTCTCGGGGACGTCCTGGCGCACGACGAGCGACCTCGACCGCGAGACGACCGACGAGCGCATCCGTCGCCTCGAGCAAGAGCTGCTCGACCTCGACAACGACGACAAGACCGGCAAGCAGTAAGTGACCAGTCCGTCGACCGAGTACGCCCTGTCGCTGCTCGCGTCCCTCGCCGACGCGGGTGTCCGCGACGTGGTGCTCAGCCCTGGGTCCCGAAGCCAGGCCCTGGCCCTCGCGGCCGCCGAGTTCGAGATCGCCGGTCGGTTGTCGGTCCACGTGCGCATCGACGAGCGTTCGGGCGGATTCCTGGCGTTGGGTCTCGCCGCCGAGACGGGCGTCCCGAGCGTCGTGATCACCACGTCGGGCACCGCCGTGGCGAACCTCCACCCCGCCGTGCTCGAGGCGCACCACTCGGGTGTGCCCATGATCGTCGTGAGCGCCGACCGTCCCTCCGAGATGCGCGGGATCGGCTCGAACCAGACGACGGTGCAACCGGGTCTCTTCGCGAGCGCCGTCGGGTGGGTGCGCGACGTCGAGGCTCCCCGCTCCGGTCCGGTCGACCACGAGGCCGTCCGCACGCTCGCGCGCGAGGCCGTCGCCGAGGCCCTCGGCGGCGACTCCCACGGTGCCCTCGGGCGTTCGCGCGGCCCGGTCCAGCTCAACGTCGCGTTCCGCGAGCCCCTGTCGTCGGGCGAGCAGTCGCTGCCCGCCGCCCACCCCGCGCCGGTCGAGGTCGCGCCGCTCGTGGCACCATCCGCGCTCGAGGTCGACGTCGACCCCGCGACCCTCGTCGTCGCCGGGCACGCCGCCGGCCCCGAGGCCGAGGCCGCTGCCCGGGCACTGGGTGCCCCGCTCGTGGCCGAGGTCTCGAGCGGGGCCCGTTTCGGGCCGCACCTCGTCTCGTCGTACCGTGCCCTGCTCGACGACGCCGACTTCGGCGGCCGCGTCCGTCGGGTGGTGGTCTTCGGGCACCCGACCCTCAGCCGTCAGATCCCCTCGCTGCTCACCCGTGGCGGGGTCGAGGTCGTGGTCGTCCGTGCGGCGGGGGCCGAAGCCTACGACCCGGGTCGCTCCGCGCGCGTGGTCGAGGCCGTCGAGGTGGACCGCGCCTCCTCGGGGGTCGGTTCGACCGACGACGCCGCTCATCGCACGTGGGTCGGGCGCTGGGTCCACACGGGTCGTCGCCTGCTCGAGGCCGAGGCCGAGTCCGAGGACGCGGCCGACGGTCCCGGGGCCGACGGGACGGCCGAGGGCTCGGCCGGTCGCACCGAGGCGGCCGAACAGGCCGAGTTCCTGCGTCGCGAGGTGCAGCTGCTGCGGCGGCCGGTGACGCGCCGCGCCCTCGCCGAGGCTCTGTGGCGCGTCAGCTGGCCACACGACCGCCTCGTGTTGGGTGCGTCGAGGCTCATCCGCGAACTCGACCAGATCGTGCCGGGCAAGAAGATCCCCGTGCACGCCAACCGTGGGCTGGCCGGCATCGACGGCACGATCGCCACGGCCACCGGCATCGCCCTCGCCAGCCAGCGTGACGACCCCGCAGCCGGCACCACCCGCGTGCTCGTCGGCGACCTGACCTTGTTGCACGACGTCGGTTCGATGCTCCTCGGCCTCGGCGAGACCAGGCCCCGGTTGCAGGTGGTCGTCGGCAACGACGGCGGCGGCACCATCTTCGACGGGCTCGAGGTCGCGGCCACCGCGTCGCCCGAGGCGATGACCCGTGTGCAGTTCACCCCTCACGAGGTCGACCTCTCGGCACTCGCCGTGGCCTACGGCTGGCAGTACGTCGAGGCGGCCACGCGGGCGGAGCTCGACCAGGCCCTCGTCGCCCGGTACGACGGGCCGGTTCTGATCGAGGTGCCCCTCTCCCGCTGAGCGTCCGCGCCACGCCAGGGCGGATCGGGTCGCTCGGTCGTAGGGTCGAGGGCATGGCCAAGACGTGGACGACCCCGCCCTCCCAGTCCCTCCGAGCCGGTGAGGGCTTCGTGCTCGCCGACGTCGACACCTCGTCCACCCCGGGCTTCGCGGGTGACAAGGCGTACGCACAGCAGGCGCTCGAGTCGGGTCGCGAGACCCTGAGCGAGCTCCAGGAGAAGATGTTCGCGCAGAGCCGGAGCGGGGGCAGCACCGGCAACGTGCTGTTGGTCCTGCAGGCGATGGACACCGCCGGCAAGGGCGGCATCGTCCGGCACGTCGTGGGCGCCGTCGACCCCCAGGGCGTCGCGCACCATGCCTTCAAGTCGCCGACGCCCGACGAGCTCGCGCACGACTTCCTGTGGCGGGTGCGGCGCGAGCTGCCCGGCCCCGGCATGATCGGGGTCTTCGACCGCTCGCACTACGAGGACGTGCTGATCGGCAAGGTGCGCCGCCTCGCGCCGCCCGAGGACATCGAACAGCGGTACGCCGACATCGTCGAGTTCGAGGACGAGCTCGTCGCGAACGGCACCACGCTGGTCAAGGTGATGCTGCACATCTCGTCCGACGAGCAGAAGGAACGCCTCGCGGACCGACTCGACCGCCCCGACAAGCACTGGAAGTACAACCCCGGCGACCTCGAGGAGCGTCTCGTCTGGAACGACTACCAAGACGCCTACGAGACGGCGATCCGTCGCACGTCGACCGGGACCGCCCCGTGGTTCGTCGTGCCGGCCGATCGCAAGTGGTACGCCCGGGTCGCCGTCCAGAAGCTGCTGATCGACGCCCTCGCGTCGCGCGGGCTCGACTGGCCCGTCGCGCAGTTCGACGTCGAGCTCGAGAAGACGAAGCTCGCGACGTCGTAGCGGGGGACAGTCCGCTCGGGTCGGACGCGTCCGTTCAGGTGCCTCCGGCGATCGCCGGTCGTCGAACGGTACGGTTCGGGGTACGCGTGTTGCTCACGGGTCCCCCGGTCCCTGACAATGCCTCATGCTCGTCATCTCGCCCCTCCGTGGCGGTCCTACCGCGGTGGTCTTCTCCCTCGCTCTCGTCGTCGCCGTCGTCGCGTCCTGGCTCGTCGTCGCCCCGGCCGGCGCCGCCCCGCTCGGCACGACGCCGATCGGGAGCATCACCGGTCGGGTCACGGCCCAGACGGCCGATGGTTCGATGGTGCCGTCGTCCGCCGGTCGGTTGACGGCCGTCTCACCCGGGACCACCCCGGACGAGGTCCCGGTCCCCTCGCTCGAGCGTCGGCCCGACGGGACCTTCACGTTCACCGGAGTCACGCCGGGCCGGTGGTACGTCACGCTCGAAGCGCCGTATCCCGGTCCGTACCGTTATGGGTCCCCTCGATTCTGGGTGGACGTTCCCGCCGACGGGTCGGCGGCCTCGGTCGGCGATCTCCCGCTCATCCTGTCCCAGCTCCTGTCGGGCCAGGTGTCGGCGGTCGTCGACGGGAGGACGGTGCCGCTGCCGTACGCCCGCGTGACGATCTGGTGGAAGAACCCCACCACCGGTGGTTACAAGGACGAGGGCTCCGAGTCCACGGCGAGCGAGGACGGTCGCTGGGAGTTCCCCCTCCTGCGCCCGGGCACCTATCGCCTGAGCTTCGGAGACGGGTCCTCGCAGTCATCGAGGGTCCACGACGACCTGTACTGGCCGGCGGGTCGGCGGTTCGCCGATGCCGAGGACATCGTCATCGGTCCCGGACAAAAGATCACCGGTCTCGACGTCGTCCTCACCGAACGGACCTTCACGACGACACGAGTGGCCGAGGACGACCGGTTCGGCACCGGAGCAGCGGTCCTGTCGTCGCCCTGGGGCTTTCCTTCCACGAACGGTGCCACGCCTCGGGTCCCCGTCCTCTACGTCGCGAACGGGCTGAACTTCCCGGACGCGCTCAGCGCGGGCCCTGCGGCAGCCCACGAGGGCGGGGCCCTCGCGATGACCGACCGGGATGCCCTCCCCGCAGCCACCGTGGCGGTCATCGAGCGCCTCGCCCCCGAGCGCATCGTGGTCGTGGGTGGGCCGGCCGCGGTCTCCGCCCAGGTCTACGAGCAGCTGGCCTCGTGGCAACCGGCGATCACGAGGCTCGGTGGAGCGGACCGCTACGAGACCTCGCGCCTGGTGGCGCGTCACTCGTTCCTCGGCTCGTCGACCGGCGAGAGGATCTACCTCGCCACGGGTGAGGCGTTCCCGGATGCCCTGGCCGCAGGTCCTGCCGCTCATCGGGACGACGCCCCGGTCGTCCTCGTCCGAGGTGCTCAGTCGGCCGCCGACGCTCCGACGAGGGCCCTGATGGTCGAGCTGGGCAAGGCCCGGGCCATCCTCGTCGGCGGGACGGCGAGCATCTCCCGGGCGTACGAAGCCAGTCTCGTCGAGCAGGAGCCCTTTCTCGTCACCGAGCGTCGCGCCGGAGTCGATCGCTACGAGACGGCCGCCGCACTCGTCGGTGGTGACTCCGAGACGATCTTCGTGGCGAGCGGACGGGGATTCGCCGATGCGCTGGTCGCGGGTGCGGTCGCCGCCCGCGAAGGTGCCTCGCTCGTCCTGAGCGAGCGAGACTGTGTCCCGCCGGCGACGGAGCGAGCCGTGCTCGACGCCCGCGTCTTCGAGGTCGTCCTCGTCGGGGGACCGGCGGTGCTGGGGGCCGCCAACGAGGTCCCGCTGGCCGTCTGCGGTCGCTGACCGGACGTCAGGAGGCGCGGCTCCGCAACGCGTCGCCGGTCCCCTTGGGCAGCCGCAGCCCCTCGATCAGGCTGAGCAGGGCCAGCACGGCCAGCACGATCAACGCGGCCTGGTACCCGGACGCCGCGGGTGCCGGGCCGTCGGTGGAGATCGCGAGGTCGGCCACGCGGACGGCCAGTGCCGTCGCGGCGACGCCGAGCCCCACGGCGAGTTGGCTCGTGATGGACGCGATGGCGTTGGCGGGTCCGATCATCTCGGCCGGGACGTCGGCGAACTGCAGCGTGTTGTAGGCCGTGAAGCCGACGGACCGGAAGACGCCGCTGAGCAGCAGCACCCCCGCAACGACGACCGGCGAGGTGTCGGGGCCGACCAGCGCGGCCGCGACGAAGGTCGCCGCGAGGGCCACCGTCGCGACGACGATGATCGGCACCACGCGGAAGCGCTTCAGCAGCGGCGTCGTGAACGGTTTGACGGCCAGGTTGCCGACGAACACCCACATGAGCATGAGTCCCGCCTCGACCGGCGACCAGCCGAAACCGTCCTGCAGCAGCAGCGGGACGACGAAGGGGATGCCGTTCACGACGGCCCGGTAGAGCGATCCGCTGAGGTTCGTCACGCGGAACGACCCGATGCGGAAGGCCGTGAGGTCGAGCAACGGGTGCGCCGCCCGACGGAACCACCGCACGGCCACGAGGCCGAGCACCACCGCCAGGACGGCCAGCAGCACGCCCGGCACGAGCGTCGTGGGCTCGCCGAGCAGCTCGAACGCCAGCACCAGTGCCACGATCGATCCCGCCACGAGCACCAGACCGACCAGGTCGAGAGGCTGGCGGTCACCGACCTCGGGGGAGGGGACGACCCTCCAGGCGACCGCGAGCAGCGCGAGGCCGACCGGGACGTTGACCAGGAACACCCACTGCCAGCCGAGGTGCTCGGTGAGCAGTCCTCCGAGCAGCGGCGCGACGACCGGAGCCACGAGCGCGGGCCAGGTGAGGTAGGCGATCGCCCGGATCAGCTCGGACTTCTCGGTGCTGCGGAGGACGATCAGTCGGCCGATCGGCACCATCATGCTGCCCGCGAAGCCCTGCACGACCCGGGAGGTCGTGAGGGCGACCAGGTCGGTGCTCGCGGCACAGGCGACCGAGGCGAGGACGAAGAGCACGACGGCCGCGAGGAACACGCGGCGGGCGCCCCAGCGTTCGGCGAGCCAGGCGCCCAGCGGGATGAACGCCGCCACGGCGACGAGGTAGCCGGTCACGGCGAGTCCGAGCTGCGCGGGCTGGACGCCGAAGTCGGTCGCGATCGTGGCGGTCGCCGTCGACAGGATGGTGGCGTCGAGGTTCTCCATGAAGAACGCGGCCGCCACGACGAGGGCGACCGGACGCGACCACGTCGTCGCGGGGGCGGGCGCGGTCATCGGCTGAAGGCGTCGACCACGGGGCGGAACTTCATGGCCGTCTCGGCCACCTCCCTCTCGGGCACGGACTCGGCGACGACGCCGGCCCCCGCGAACGCCCGCACCGAGCCGTCCCGGTCGACCTGGGCACACCGGAGGGCGATGGCCCACTCGCCGTCGCCGTCGGCACCGACCCAGCCGACGGGCCCCGCGTAGCGACCACGGTCGAACGGTTCGAGTTCTCGGATCAGGGCCAGCGCCTCCTGCGTCGGGGTGCCGGCGACGGCCGCCGTCGGGTGCAGCGAGGCGATGAGGTCGAGCGAGCTCGACCCGTCGGTCAGGCGGCCCCGCACGTCGCTGGCCAGGTGCCAGAGGTTGGGGAGGCGCAGGGTGAAGGGCTGCTCGCCCGTCACGACGTCCCGGGCGTGCGGTCCGAGCGACAGCAACAGGCTGCGCAGGGCGAAGGCGTGTTCGTCGAGGTCCTTCGGAGACGTCGCCAGGGCGAGGGCGGCCTGCTCGTCGGTGGCCGCGTCGACGCCACGGGCCGCGCTTCCGGCGAGGACCCGGGCTGACACCTCGCCCCGTTCGGACTTGACGAGCGTCTCGGGGCTGGCCCCGATCAGTCCGTCGACGGCGAAGGCGTAGCAGTCGGGGTACGCGGTGAGCAGGGTGGCGGCGACGAGGCGCAGGTCGGCCTCGGGGGGCAACGTGCCCACGAGGTCGCGTGCGAGCACGACCTTGCTGACCCGACCGGCGCCGATGGCGTCGACGGCCCGGGCCACGGCCGTCGCGTAGCCGCCGGCGTCGAGGGCGCCGTCGGCCAGCGAGAGGCGGACGGAGGCGCCGACCGGCTTCCCCGCGGGCAGCTCGGCGTCGTCCACCCTCGTGATCCAGGCGACCCCGTCGCGCCGTCCGATGACGATGCTCGGGACGATCAGCACGCTCGTCTCGGCGGACTCGTCGTCGAACGCGAACGAGCCGAACGCGACCAACCCGGTACCGGGCACGCCGACCTCGTCGTGCACCGTGGCGGCGGCCGCCACGGCACGCCAGGCGTCGGCGGCCTCGGTCATGCGGTCGGGCCCGGAGAACTCGAGACGGAGGGCCTCGCCGACGCCCGCCATGCCCGCCCCGCCGCGGACGAAGACCAGCGGACGCGCCCGGTCGACGACGTCGAGCAACGGGCTGACGTGGTCGATTCGCGTGGTGCGGACGGCGAGTGACGGAGCGCGGGACGCGGGGGACTTCACTCGTCGACCCTACTCGGGACACCCCCAGTGCTTGACGGTAGGATCCACCATCGTGACCAAGGCCGACATGAACAAGCAACCCGACGAGGTCGCCTCGATGTTCGACGGCGTCGCGCGCCATTACGACCGCACGAACGACGTGCTCTCGGCGGGCAACGCCGTCCTGTGGCGCATCGCCACCGTGAAGGCGATCGGTGCCGGTCCGGCCGACAAGGTCCTCGACATCGCAGCCGGCACGGGCACCAGCTCGGCGGCCATCGCGCAGCGGGGTGCCGAGGTCGTCGCCCTCGACTTCTCGAAGGGCATGGTCGAGGTCGGCCGCGAACGCCACCCCGAGCTCGAGTTCGTCGAGGGCAACGCCGAGTCGCTGCCCTTCGACGACGACACGTTCGACGCCGTCACCATCTCGTTCGGGCTGCGCAACGTGAACCGGCCCAAGGTCGCGCTGGCCGAGATGAACCGCGTGCTCAAGCCCGGTGGCCGCCTCGTCGTCTGCGAGTTCTCCACTCCGCCGTTCGGTCTCCTGCGCGCCGCCTACCGGGCCTACCTCAAGTACGGCATGCCCCTCGTCGCCAAGGTCACCAGCAGCAACGGCCCGGCCTACTCGTACCTGGCCGAGTCCATCGAGCAGTGGCCGGAGCAGCAGGTCCTCAGCCAGTGGATCCGCGGCGCCGGGTTCACCCGCGTCGCCCACCGCGACCTCAGCTTCGGCATCGTCGCCCTGCACCGGGGTCGCAAGCCGGCGTCGGGCGCCGCGCGCTCCTCCTCGCGGTCGAAGCGGGCCACGTCGTGAACGCCGGCGCCCCTCCTGCGCAGCGCAACTCGCTGGGTCGTTCGCTCGGCCTCGGCGAGAAGCTGTTCGCCACGCCGACCGAGCGTCGTTTCGTGGCCGCGGTCGACGACGGGCTCGAGCTCGTCGAAGAGGGGTTGCTGCGCGAGATCGCCTTCGCCGACGACATCGCCGACGCCACGACGCGCTACCTCCTCGCGGCCGGCGGCAAGCGCGTCCGGCCGACGCTGACGCTGCTCATCGCCCAGCTGGGCGACGGCGCGACCCCCGGGATCGTCGCCTCGGCGCAGGCCACCGAGATCACCCACCTCGCCTCGCTCTACCACGACGACGTCATGGACGAGGCGCAGATGCGTCGCGGCGTCCCCAGTGCCCAGACGGTGTGGGGCAACAACGTCGCGATCCTCGCCGGCGACCTGCTGTTCGCCCGGGCCAGCACCATCGTGTCGGGGCTCGGCCAAGAGGCCATCCTGCTCCAGGCCGAGACCTTCGAACGGCTCTGCCTCGGTCAGCTCCACGAGACGGTCGGCCCACGAGAAGGCGACGACCCGATCGCCCACTACATCGACGTGCTCGCCGACAAGACGGGGTCGCTCATCTCGACCGCCGCCCGCGCCGGCGTCATGTTCAGCGGGGCACCGCGTGAGTACCTCGCCCCCGTCGCCGAGTTCGGTGAGAAGATCGGCATCGCCTTCCAGCTGATCGACGACGTCATCGACCTGTCCGACCAGCCCGCCGAGACCGGCAAGAAGGCCGGCACCGACCTGCGGGCCGGCGTCGTCACGCTCCCGGTGCTGTACCTGCGGCAGCTGGCGCAGGCCGACCTCGAGGCGTCGTCGCTGTTGTCCGAGATCGACCGCATCGTCGACGCCACGCGTGCCGCGGCCCACGGGTCGAGCGGTGAACCGAACCTCGAGGGCGGCACGTCGGCGTCGCTCGCCGACGCGACGGCCCACCTCGACGACGAGTTCGCCGACCTGGTCCGACGCGTCCGTCAGCACGAGGTCACCGAACGCACCCGGGTCGAGGCTCACCGGTGGGCCCGCGAGGCCCTCGACGCCCTGTCCCCGCTGCCCGACGGGCCCGTGAAGAAGGCGCTCACCCGCTTCGCCGACCGCGTGGTCGAGCGGTCCGCCTGACCGGCGCCGCGCCTCCTCGTCCGTCTCGTCCTCGAGCACCATCGTCCAACCGGCCGGCCCCGCCGAGCCACCCCAGATCTAGGGAGAACCCGTGACCACCTTGCGACTGGCCATCGTCGGCGCCGGACCGGCCGGCATCTACGCCGCCGACATCCTCGCGAAGGCCGAGAAGGCCTTCGACGTCTCGATCGACCTCTTCGAGCAGCTGCCGGCCCCCTACGGTCTCGTGCGCTACGGCGTCGCCCCCGACCACCCCCGCATCAAGGGCATCGTCAACGCGCTGCGCGACGTGCTCGACAGCGGCGACATCAGGGTCTTCGGCAACGTCCGCTACGGCGTCGACATCGGGCTCGACGACCTGCGCAAGCACTACAACGCCGTCATTTTCTCGACCGGTGCCATCAAGGACGCCGACCTCGACATCCCCGGCATCGACCTCGAGGGCAGCTACGGCGCGGCCGACTTCGTCAGCTGGTTCGACGGTCACCCCGACTTCCCCCGCACCTGGCCGCTCGACGCGACGTCGGTCGCCGTCGTCGGCGTCGGCAACGTCGCCCTCGACGTGTCCCGCATCCTGGCCAAGCACGCCGACGACCTGCTGCCCACCGAGATCCCCGACAACGTCTACGCGGGCCTCAAGCAGTCCTCGATCACCGACGTGCACGTCTTCGGACGCCGGGGCCCGGCGCAGGTCAAGTTCACGCCGCTCGAGCTGCGCGAGCTGGGCGAGGTGCGTGACGTCGACATGATCGTCTACGACGAGGACTTCGACCACGACGAGGCGTCCAAGACGGCCATCGCCACCAACAAGCAGGTGTTCGTCATCGACAAGGTGCTGAACCAGTGGCGCCAGCGCGAGGTCGGGACGGCGTCGCGTCGCCTGCACCTGCACTTCTACGCCAAGCCCGTCGAGGTCGTCGGCGACGCCGACGGTCGAGTCGCGGCCTTCCGGTACGAGCGCACCCGGCCCGACGGGCAGGGCGGCGTCGAGGGCACGGGCGAGCTCCGCGACGTGCCGATCCAGGCCATCTACCGCGCGGTCGGCTACTTCGGCTCCCCGCTCGACGGCATCCCGTTCGACGAGCGTCGTGGCGTGATCCCGAACCACGAGGGCCAGGTGATGGACGACGACAACCAGATCGTCCCCGGCGTCTACGCCACCGGCTGGATCAAGCGCGGCCCCGTCGGCCTCATCGGGCACACCAAGAGCGACGCGATGGAGACCGTCAAGCACCTCATCAACGACCAGGCCAGCTGGTGGCAGCCGGTCGACCCGTCCGACGAGGCCATCCCGGCCCTGCTCGAGCAGCGCGGCGTCGAGTACACCGACCTCGAGGGCTGGCATCGTCTCGACGGGCACGAGATCGCCCTCGGCGGGGCCCACGAGCACGAGCGTGCCCGGGTCAAGGTCGTGGAGCGTGACGAGATGGTGCGCGTCTCGCGCGCCGTCGAGACGGAGTCGACGCCCGCCTGACGTCCTCGGTCGCCCGTAGCGCGCCTCCTCGGCTCCCCTCGACGGCGGAACCGAGGAGGCGCGCGGTCGTCACCGACCTCGTCGGTCGTCGGTATGGTGGTCCCCATGGCAGACAGTTCCTTCGACGTGGTCAGCAAGGTCGACAAGATGGAGGCCGACAACGCCCTCCACCAGGCGCAGAAAGAGATCGAGCAGCGCTACGACTTCAAGGGTGTCGGTGCCTCGGTCGACTGGAGCGGCGAGAAGCTGCTGCTCAAGGCCGCCACCGAAGAACGCGTCAAGGCCGTGCTCGACGTGCTCGAGTCGAAGTTCATCAAGCGCAGCATCAGCCTCAAGCACCTCGACGTCGGCGAGCCCTTCGCCAGCGGCAAGGAGTACCGCATCGAGGCGTCCCTCAAGCAGGGCATCGAGCAGGACGCAGCGAAGAAGATCGGCAAGATCATCCGCGACGAGGGCCCGAAGAGCGTGAAGAGCCAGATCCAGGGCGACGAACTGCGCGTGCAGTCCAAGAGCCGTGACGATCTGCAGGCGACCATGGCGCTGTTGAAGAAGGCCGACCTCGACGTCGACCTGCAGTTCGTCAACTTCCGCTAGTCACCCGCGGCTCACGACTCCGAGGTCCCGTCCATGGTCGAACCCGCCTGGGTGGCGCCGACGATCGCCGTTCTCGGCATCGTGCTCGACATCGCCATCCGGGTGTTCGCGATCGTCTACGTCCCGATCAACAGGCGGCCCCAGACGGCCACCGCGTGGTTGCTCGCGATCTTCCTGATCCCGTACGTCGGGTTCGTCCTCTTCTTGTTGATCGGCAGCACCAAGCTGCCCGCGCGTCGTCGTGAGAAGCAGACCGAGATCAACAAGTACATCATCGAGACGACCGAGGGCATGGAGCGCGTCAAGCGCGACCACCCGTGGCCGGCCTGGCTCGACTCGGTGGTCGAACTCAACCGCACGCTCGGTGCGATGCCGCTCGTCGGCGGCAACACCGGTGAGATGCACACCGACTACGACGAATCCATGGCCGCGATGGTCGAGGCCGTCGACGGGGCCCACCGCTACGTCCACGCCGAGTTCTACATCACGAGCCTCGACCGCACGACCGAGCCGTTCTTCCTGGCGCTCGAGAACGCCCGTCGACGGGGCGTCACGGTCCGTCTGCTCATGGACCACATCGCCAGCCGCGGGTACCCGGGGTACCGCAAGGCCCGACGCCGGTTGGACGCGATGGGCGTGGAGTGGCAGCTCATGCTGCCCGTGCTGCCGCTGCGGGGCAAGTACCAGCGGCCCGATCTGCGCAACCACCGCAAGCTCCTCGTCATCGACGGCCGGGTGGCCTTCACGGGCTCGCAGAACATGGTCGACAAGAGCTACCAGAAACGCAAGAACAAGCGCCGCGGCCTCGAGTGGAAGGACTTCATGGTCCGCTTCGAGGGCCCCATCGTCGCCGGCATCAACGCGCTGTTCGTCACCGACTGGTACAGCGAGACCGACGAGTTGCTGCTCCGCGAGACCGACCCCGTGCACACGGCCGACCGGCTCGAGACGATCGACTGTCAGGTGGTGCCGAGCGGGCCGGGCTTCGACGGCGAGAACAACCTGCGGTTGTTCAACTCGCTGCTCTACAGCGCGCAGGAGCGCATCATCATCACCAGCCCCTACTTCGTGCCCGACGAGTCGATGCTCTACGCCGTGACGACCGCGGCCCAGCGCGGGCTCGAGGTGCAGCTCTTCGTCAGCGAGATCGGCGACCAGCCGGTGGTCTACCACGCGCAGCGTTCCTACTACGAGGCACTGCTGCGGTCGGGGGTCCGCATCTTCCTGTACCGCTCGCCGACCGTCCTGCACGCCAAGCACTTCTCGATCGACGACGAGGTCGCGGTCATCGGCTCCAGCAACATGGACATGCGGTCGTTCAGCCTCAACCTCGAGATCTCGGTCATGGTGCGTGGACGCGAGTTCGTCGAACGGCTGCGCGAGGTCGAGCAGACCTACCGCGCCTCGAGCCGCGAACTGTTCCTCGACGACTGGCTCGCGCGGCCCTTCCGCTCGAAGGTCCTCGACAACGTCGCCCGCCTCACCTCCGCCGTCCAGTAGTCCACCTGTCCGAGCGGTCCATCGTGGGCCGGCGGCCCGCGCGGCGCGGCCCTGAGGGCGAGTGGTCGTGAGGGGGCTCCCGAGGCTGTATATTTGTCTGGCGCCTCCGGTCGGTGATCACACGGGCTGGGCGTGCATGGCAAGTTACCCAAGCGGCCAAAGGGATCTGACTGTAAATCAGCCGGCGTAGCCTTCGGGGGTTCGAATCCCTCACTTGCCACGGTTGTCCCTCAAGAACGGACTCGCTCGTCGAGTCCGTTCTTGCGTTACCGGGCCACCCACCCCACAGGAGGACCCGTGTCCGTCACCCCGACCCCCGCCGAGCTGCTCGAGATCGCCGTCGCCGTCGCGGGTGAGGCCGCCGAGCTCGCGGCCCTCCGCCGCTCCGAGGGGGTCGTCGTCGCCGACACCAAGAGCAGCGCCGTCGACGTCGTGACGCACACCGACCGAGAGGTCGAGACGTACGTCCGAGGCCGTCTGGCCGAGCTGCGTCCTGGGGACGGCTTCTTCGGAGAAGAGGGCGAACCCGACGACTCGACCACGGGACTCACCTGGGTCGTGGACCCCATCGACGGGACCGTCAACTTCCTCTACGGCATCCCGCAGTGGGCCGTGAGCATCGCCGTCGTCGAGGGCGGTCCCGACCCGCTCACCTGGCGCACCCTCGCCGCAGCGGTCGTCAACCCGACGTCGGGCGAGACCTTCACCGCGTCGGTCGGCGGTGGCGCGTGGCTGGACGGGCGTCGCCTCCAGGTGAACGCTCCGGCCTCCCTCGAGACGTCCCTGCTGGCCACCGGGTTCTCGTACGACGCCGCACGTCGGGTCGAGCACGCGGAGGCGCTGGTCCGGGTGGTGGGGCGCGTTCGCGACCTGAGGCGCCTGGGGGCGGCCTCGCTCGACCTCTGCGCCGTCGCCGCGGGACGGGTCGACGCCTACGTCGAGCGAGGACTCAAGCCGTGGGACCACGCGGCGGGCGCACTCGTGGCCGCCGAAGCAGGCGCCGTCGTCCGCGGGGAGCTCGGTCAGGCCCCCAGCGAGTCGCTGACCTTCGTCGCGGCCCCTGCCATCGCCCAGGACCTCGCCGCCCTGGTCGTCGAGGCAGGGATCTGACCGGAGCACCCAGCGCAAGATGTCAACATGAGTCGTTGTGCGTTGTCATATCGTAGATCAACGGTGAATATCGGCGACGACACCCGAATGCGGGTAGCCATTCGTTCATCGACCGGCTACCCTGGTGAGGTCGTTATTGATCCGTGATCATCGCGTGACGCACTCCGCCAGGGCTCCTTCCGAAGGTCCTGGGCAGCTCGCGCCACGATCACCAGTGACGGCCGTGAAGACGACGGTGCACCCACCGTCCGATCCCGATCACCCCGAGGACCCATCACACGTGACGAAGTACCAGCAGATCGCCGAGCCCGACGGCGACGGAACCCCGTCGCGTCGCGCCACCGACGACCTCACGGGCACCGGTTCGCCGAGTGTCGCTCCGACCGTCCCCGTCGTGGCCGACGCCCCCGTCTACCTCACCCGTCGCGAAGCCCGTGAGGCCGAACGCCGCGCGGCCCGGCCCGTGACCGCGGCGGCCTCCGCCGCCACCACGACCTCCGCCACCACGACCTCCGCCACCACGACGGCTGCCGCCGCTACGAGCACCGCGGCCCGC
>NZ_JACYNS010000011.1:0-53490 GCF_014839405.1 Frigoribacterium sp. CFBP 13605
CCTCGGCGTCGGCATCGTCGGCGCCGGCCGGGTCGGGCCCGTGCTCGGTGCCGCGCTCGCCGCCGCCGGTCACGCGATCGTCGGCATCTCGGCCGTGTCCGAGCGCAGCCGCGACCGGGCCGAGGCGATCCTGCCGGGCGTGCCCGTGCTGACCGTGCCCGAGATCGTCGAGCGCAGCGAGCTCGTCCTGCTCGCCGTCCCCGACGACCAGCTGGCCGACCTCGTGCAGGGCCTGGCCGCGACGGGCACCTGGCAGCCCGGCCAGCTCGTCGTGCACACCTCGCCCCGGCACGGGCTCGAGGTGCTGCGACCCGCCCTCTCGTCGGGGGCGATCCCGCTGGCGATCCACCCGGCCCTCGCCTTCACCGGCACGACCATCGACCTCGTCCGGCTGCGCGACGCCTGGTGCGCCGTCACCGCGCCGACCCCCGTCCAGCCGATCGGCCAGGCGCTCGTCGTCGAGATGGGGGCCGAGCCCGTCATCGTGGCCGAGGCCGACCGGCCGCGTTACGCCGAGGCCATCGCGACGGCCACCGAGTTCTCGGCCGCGATCGTCGCGCAGTCGGTCGGACTGCTGACCGAGCTGGGCCTGCCCGAGCCGGGACGGCTGCTCGCGCCGCTGATGCGGTCGGCCATGGACGCCGCCCTCGGCGAGGCCGGGGGCGCGGCCGGCCCCGGTACCATCGACATGGCCTCGTTCGACGACGGCCCCACCGCGTTCGGTGACCCGCGCGCCTGACCAGGCCCGCGCCTCCCGCCCCCTCCACCACCCCAGGAGCACCTGACACATGACCGCCGCGCCCGACCCGACCACCACCCCCGACGACGAGGCGGCCACCGCCGCGCGCGAGGCGTCGGAGCAGAAGCAGGTGCGGCTCGACAAGCGCGCCCGCCTGCTCGAGGCCGGCGTCGAGGCGTACCCGGTCGGCGTGCCGATCACCGACACGATCGGTGCGGTCCGCACCCGGTACGCCGAGCTCGAGACCGACAGCCGCTCGGGTGACGTCGTCGGGCTGGCCGGTCGCGTCGTGCACGCCCGCAACACGGGCAAGCTCTGCTTCGCCGCGCTCCAGGCGGGCGACGGCAGCCGAATCCAGGCCATGGTCTCGCTCGCCGAGGTCGGCGAGCAGCGCCTCGCCGACTGGAAAGAGCTCGTCGACCTGGGCGACCACGTCTTCGTCAAGGGCGAGGTCATCTCGTCCCGTCGCGGCGAGCTGTCGATCATGGTCACCGAGTGGTCCATCGCGGCCAAGGCGATCCTGCCGCTGCCGAACCTGCACTCCGAGCTCAGCGAGGAGACGCGCGTGCGTCAGCGCTACCTCGACCTGATCGTGCGCGACCAGGCCCGTGCCACCGTCCGCGCCCGGGCCGCCGCGGTCTCGTCGCTGCGCCGCACCTTCGACTCGTACGAGTACCTCGAGGTCGAGACGCCCATGCTGCAGACCATGCACGGCGGCGCCGCGGCCCGACCGTTCCAGACGCACAGCAACGCCTTCGACACCGAGCTGTACCTGCGCATCGCGCCCGAGCTGTTCCTCAAGAGGGCCGTCGTCGGTGGCATCGACCGCGTCTTCGAGATCAACCGCAACTTCCGCAACGAGGGCGCCGACTCGACGCACTCGCCCGAGTTCGCGATGGTCGAGGCGTACCAGGCCTACGGCGACTACGACCAGATGGCCCGCCTGACCCAAGAGCTCGTGCAGAACGCCGCCATGGCCGTCTCCGGCTCGCACCTCGTCACCCTCGCCGACGGCACCGAGTACGACCTCGGCGGCGAGTGGGCCCGCGTGCCGATGTACGAGTCGCTCAGCGAGGCCGCCGGAGTCGAGATCACCCCGTCGACCACCGTCGCCGACCTGCAGGCGCTCGCCGCCACCGTCGACCTGGTCGTGCCGCACGAGACCCACGGCAAGCTCGTCGAAGAGCTCTGGGAGCACTTCGTCAAGCCGTCGCTCGACCGCCCGACCTTCGTGGTCGACTTCCCGGTCGACACGAGCCCGCTCGTCCGCCAGCACCGCTCGAAGCCCGGCGTCGTCGAGAAGTGGGACCTCTACGTCCGCGGCTTCGAGCTCGCCACCGCGTACTCCGAGCTGGTCGACCCCGTGATCCAGCGCGAGCGCTTCGTCGAGCAGGCCGCCCTCTCGGCCCGCGGCGACGCCGAGGCCATGCGCCTCGACGACGACTTCCTCACCGCGCTCGAGCACGGCATGCCGCCGAGCGGCGGCATGGGCATGGGCATCGACCGCCTCCTGATGGCGATCACGGGCCTCGGCATCCGCGAGACGATCCTCTTCCCGCTGGTCAAGTAGCGCCCGCATTCGCGCCCGCGTTCGCGTTCGCGCGGGGGTACGGGCGCTCGCGCGTCGGGTGCAGGAGGCGCGGTGCCGGTCGGGCACCGCGCCTCCGTCGTCTCGGCGTCGAGAGGTGCACGTGGTTTTCCCCGGGAGGGCGACGTACCCTGGTCGGGTGCCTGAGTCCCTTGCCGGAGCCATCGTCTTCTCCGTGACGCCCACCATCCTCGTGGGCCTCATCTTCTGGTTCATCGTCCGGGCACTGCTGCGCTCCGACCGCACCGAGCGGGCCGCCTACGCCAAGGTCGAGGCCGAAGAGCGCGCCCGGGCCGAGGCGGAGGAGCGCGCCGAGTCGCGTGAGCTGTCCGGCCGCGCCGGCGTTACCGGCACCTCGGGCCTGTCCGACCGGTCGGACCTGTCCGACCGCTCGGGCCGCCGCACGGTCTAGTCCGGCCTCTCCCGCCACCGGGTGGGTCGCCGAGGGGTGCGCCCGTGACGGGCGCGCCGGTGACGCGGGCGTCCTCAGGTCACGGCACCGCGCCTCCTGGGCTCGCGGTGCCGTTCGTCGTACCCCGACAGATCGGCCGCCGAGTTTCCGGTGAGCGACCTGGGAATGTGTACCCCCGGCGTGATAGCGACCGCCTATACCCGTTCCGGGCTGCTGTCAAACGTCGTTCGCCTTCGTACCCCGTCGGCGTCGAAACTCTGGACGTGCGCTCGGAGTAGTCCCGTCAGGGCCTGCACCAGCTTTTTTCCGCACGCCCCCGCACGCCAGACTCGAAGTACGCCGACGAGCTTCACGAACTAATCGACGCGACACCAGGTCAGTACTCGAGCAGGGAGAGAACGATGACGACCACTTCCGTCACCACGCGCAACACCACCACAGCCACCGACGACACCGAGGTCGAGGTCCTGTCGCAGGTCCGAGGGGCCTCCACCGACCAGGTCGGCGACTACCTCCGCCACATCGGCCGCATGCCGCTGCTCGACGCAGCGGAAGAGACCGAGATCGCCCGCCGCATCGAGGTCGGCCTGTTCGCCGGCGAGAAGCTCAAAGAGCTGCAGGCGGCCGACGCGGTCAAGAAGAACCGCACCAAGGCCCACGCCGAGATGCTCCGCGACCTCCGCTGGCTGCAGCACGACGGCGAGCGTGCGAAGGACCGCATGATCACCGCGAACCTCCGCCTCGTCGTCAGCATCGCCAAGCGCTACACGCAGCGTGGCCTGCCCTTCATGGACGTCATCCAGGAGGGCAACCTCGGCCTCGTCCGTGCCGTCGAGAAGTTCGACTACACGCAGGGCTACAAGTTCTCGACCTACGCCACGTGGTGGATCCGTCAGGCCATCGCCCGCGGCCTCGCCGACAAGGCGCGCGCCATCCGCATCCCGGTGCACACGGTCGAGCGCATCAACCGCATCTCGCGGGCCGAGCGTGACCTGACCGTCGACCTGGGCCGTGCGCCCACCGTCGACGAGGTGGCCGAAGAGGTCGCCATGGACGTCGCCGACCTCATCGAGCTGAAGTCCCGTTCGCACGAGCCGGTGTCGATCCACACCGTCGTCGGCGATGCAGAAGACAGCGAACTGGGCGACTTCATCGAGGACGAAGAGACCCCGTCGCCCACGCAGGCCACCGAGAGCTCGCTGCTCAACCGCGACATGCACGCCCTCGTGGCGACGTTGCCCGAAGACGAGGCGCGCGTGATCCGCATGCGCTTCGGCCTCGACGACGACCAGCCGATGACCCTCGACGAGATCTCCAAGCGCGTCCACTCGTCGCGCCAGGCCGTCTCGCGCGTCGAGAGCCGTGCCCGCCTCCGCATGTTCGCGAAGGCCGTGAGCCAGGACCTCCAGCTCTACCTGCAGTAGGTCGCAGGCCGCACACGTCAGGGCCGTCGCCCGGGTCACCCCGGGCGGCGGCCCTTCGTCGTGTCCGGGGGTCGCGTCGTGTCTCGTGCCGTGCCGTGGCGCCCGCACCGAGCCTCCTCGGAGCCGCGAGTGGGCAGAACATGCTCTTCGGGGTTCGCCGAGCAGCATCTTCTGCCCACTCGTAGCCGATCGGTCTCGTCAGCCGGAGGCCACGTCCGCCGAGTGGGCAGATCTTGCCCTTCGCGGGGTCGGGAGCAGCATCTTCTGCCCGTTCGGGCCGTGCGGCGTCTGGTCCCCAGAGGCGACGCGTTCGCACGGATCCCGAAGCGACGACATCAGGAGGCGCGGGCCGCGTCCCGGCGGTCAGTTTCGACGGGTGCCGCGCATCGTCGTCCCCCTTCCGCTTGCCGATCGCCCTTTCGCCGTCGACGAGGCCCACCGTGCCGGTCTCGGCATCGGGCGACTCCGAGGGCCGGATCTCGCGGCTCCGCACCGCGGTGTGCGGTACGTCGTCGACGGGCACCCCGATCCCGACGACGTCCCGCGCGACCTCGCGGTCAGGGCCCGCGACGTGCTGCCCGTCATGCTCGACGACTGGCGGTTCTCCCGCGTGACGGCTCTGGGCCTGTGGGGTCTCCCCGTGCCGTGGTGGGTCCGCGACGGCAGAGAACCACTCCACGTCACCTCGATCGAGGGGCGCGGCCCGCGACGGCCTGGTGTCGCCACGCATCGGGCAGGGGCGGCCGCCTCGCGGGCCGACCCGACGGACCGTCGTGCAGGACTCGGTCCGTCCGACCGGCCCCCGATGTCGCGGGTCGACGGTCTGCCGGTCGACGAGCCGGGGACGGCGTGGGTGGAGTGCGGGTCGCTGCTGTCGCTCACCGACCTCGTCCGGGCCGGAGATGCGTTGGCCGGCTGCTGGTCCCCCCACGTGGCGGCTCGGGGACGACCGGTCGCGCAACTCGAGCGTGCGCTCCACGACGCCCGGGGTCGGCGTGGCGTCGCCCGTGTCCGAGAGGCCTTCGAACTGGTCCGACCCGGGGTCGAGTCGCCGAAGGAGACCGAGCTCCGCCTGCTCCTGACCCGGGCCGGGCTCCCGGAGCCCGAAATCAACGTGCGCACGTACGACGACCGTGGGCGCTACCTCGGCAAGCCCGACCTCCGGTACGCGCGGTGCGGGGTGGCCGTCGAGTACGAGGGTGACGAGCACCGCCGCGACCCCGGGCGATTCCGACAGGACATCCTGCGCCGCGAGAGGTTCGCCGACGCCGGTTGGCGCACCGTCCGGTGCACGGACGACGATCTCCACGGGCGACGGACCGACGAACTCGTCGCCCGCGTGCGTCGCCTGCTGTCGTGACTCGGCCGAGTGGGCAGAAGTTGCGCTTCGTTTCCGTCCGAAGAGCATGTTCTGCCCACTCGACCGGCGGGGGATCGAGAGAAACGACCGTCGACAGGGGAGGCGCGGGGCGGTACCGTGGGCGGACCAGGGCCACGAGGTGGCCGGGCCACGAGACACTCCACGAGAGGGGTGATGAGCATGACTGCCGTCAACGCATGCCACGCGTACCCCACTCACCCCGAGACCCTTCGCCCGTAGCGACAGCCGCGCGACGCTCGTCGCGCCCGCCGGGCCGGTCTCACGCCTCCCCTGGAGCACCGCTTGTCCTTCTCCGACGATTTCGTCGTCCCCACCTTCTCCACCGTCGACCCCGACTCCGACGCCGACCAGCGCTGGTCCACCTGGCCGGCCGCCACCCCCACCGAACGCGGGCCCCGGCCCTGGCCCGCCTGGGTCGTGACCTCCGCGGCCGCGATCGACACCGAGCTCGGCGTCGTCAAGACCGGCAAGGAGGCCGACGTCCACCTGATCGACCGAGCCGTGCCGACGGACGTCGTGCTGCGCGCCGGTGACGGAGCCCGCGCCTCCTTGCTGGCCGCGAAGCGGTACCGCGGGCCCGAGCAGAGCGACTTCCACCGTTCGTCGGAGTACCGGGAGGGCCGACGGGTCCGCAACACCCGCGACGGCCGGGCGATGGCTCGCGGCTCGGCGCACGGCCGCCGCGTGCAGGCCGGGCTCTGGGCCGCGGCCGAGTTCGACGCGCTCTGCCGCATGCACTCCCTCGGCGTCGCCGTGCCGTACCCGGTGCAGATCAGCGGCACCGAGATCCTGATGGAGTTCGTCGGGCACGGCGCCGAGGCCGCCCCACGCCTCGCCCAGGTCAAGGACGACGGCGCCATGCTGTGGCCGCTGTTCGAGCAGGTGCACGAGATCGTGATCGGCTTCGCCCGGGCCGGCTTCGCACACGGGGACCTCTCGCCGTACAACCTGCTCGTGCACGACGGGCGCGTGGTCGCCATCGATGTGCCCCAGCTGGTCGACGTCGCGAGCAACCCGACCGGCGTCGAGCTGCTCGAACGCGACTGCCGCAACGTCTGCGCCTGGTTCGCCCGGCGCGGGTTCGTCCGCGACCCCGAGCAGGTCTTCGCCGAGGCGCTGGGCGAGGTGTACTAGGCCGGGGCCGGGCCGGGCCGGGCCGGGCTGGACGGCCGAGCCGGGGCCGGGTCCGGGCGGGGCAGCGTGGGCGTGTTCGTGGGACTCGGGCGCCCATGACCGCCCGCCGAGGCCGAACCCTCCCACGTTCGTGATGACTGCCCGGGCCGCACGACGGCGGCAGAGCGCAGGAGGCGCGGCGCGCGATCACCGCGCACCGCGCCTCCTGAAGGCGAGCGCGTCGGCGCCCGGGGCTGATCCCCCTGGGAGGCGGCCGCGTCAGTGCAGGGGGCTGATGCCGGTGACGGCGGTGTCGTCGTCGTGGGCGACGCCGGCGAGGCCGCCGGCGCGTTCGGCTCGCTCGCGGAAGCGGGCCCGGACGTCGGTGGGGACGAGCTCGAGCAGTTGGTCTTCTCGCAACGGCAGGTCGAGCAGGCTGAGCTTCAGGCGGCCCTTGCGACCGTGTCGGTCGGCGTCGAGTCGGATGACCTGGCCGGCGTCGCGCCGCAGCACGAGCCTGATGACGCAGCCCTCGCTGACGTCGGCGACCACGCGCCCGTCGACCTCGAGCGCGGCCGAGTGCGTGCCGTCGCCGATCTCGAAGCGCAACTTCTCTCGCGGGCCGAGGACGACCGAGCGGTCGATGCCCGACATCGGCGCCACCGGGGTGACCACGACGGCCGCGATCGCGGGGGACAGGATCGGCCCGCCCGCGGCGTAGTTGTAGGCGGTCGACCCGGCGGGGGTGGCCGCGACGATCGCGTCGGCCTTGTAGTAGCCGTAGGGCGTCTCGTCGAGGACGAGGTCGGCCGAGACGACGCCCTCGCCCGGACGGCGGGCCACCGAGACGTCGTTGAAGGCCAGGTAGGTGTTCTCGAAGCCTGATGCCGAGTGCGTGACCTCGAGGGCGTGGTGCGCCTCGAGCGAGAACTGCTTCTGGCCTACGCGGTCGAGCGCCTCGGGCAGTTCGTGCGGCTCGACCTCGACCAGGAAGCCCACGTTGCCGTAGTTGACGCCCAGCACGGGCACGGGACGTTCGGCGACGAGCCGCATGGCGCCGAGCATCGTGCCGTCGCCGCCGAGGGCCACCACGACGGTGACGCGCTCGCGGAAGGTGCGCTCGTCGACCAGCTCGACGCCGTCGCCGACCCGTGCCGCGTCGGAGGTCATGGCGACGAGGTGCGCCTGTGAGCGGGTCGTCCAGCCGCGGATGATCTCGACGCTGTCGAGCACCGACTTCGTGGGGTGCGGAACGAGGCCGACCGTGAACTTGCCCATGGACGCGAGGCTAGCCGCCACCCCTGTCAGCGCGCCCCGTCAGCCCGCCTGCGCACTGCTCTATGCCCCCAGCGAACAGGGGCAGATTAAGCCGCGGGGCCTGGTTACTCTCTCTGTAAACCGGTGCCGAACCCTGCGGGCGCCAGATGCACATTCGGTGGCGACAACCACCCCGCCACCTAGGGAGCAAAGAAGATGTTCGAGAGATTCACCGACCGTGCCCGTCGCGTCGTCGTCCTCGCCCAAGAAGAGGCGAAGATGCTGAACCACAACTACATCGGCACCGAGCACATCCTGCTCGGTCTGATCCACGAGGGCGAAGGCGTCGCCGCCAAGGCCCTCGAGTCGCTGGGCATCTCGCTCGACGCCGTACGCGAGCAGGTGCAAGACATCATCGGCCAGGGCCAGCAGCAGCCGACCGGCCACATCCCCTTCACGCCTCGTGCCAAGAAGGTCCTCGAGCTGAGCCTGCGCGAGGCGCTGCAGCTCGGCCACAACTACATCGGCACCGAGCACATCCTGCTCGGCCTCATCCGCGAGGGTGAAGGAGTCGCCGCCCAGGTGCTCGTGAAGCTCGGCGCCGACCTCAACCGGGTCCGCCAGCAGGTCATCCAGCTCCTCTCCGGCTACCAGGGAAAAGAGGCGGTGGCCGTGGGCGGCGAACAGACCCAGGGCGCGCAGGGCGGCAGCCAGGTGCTCGACCAGTTCGGTCGCAACCTGACGCAGGCCGCGCGCGACAACAAGCTCGACCCGGTCATCGGGCGCGAGAAAGAGATGGAGCGGGTCATGCAGATCCTCTCCCGTCGCTCGAAGAACAACCCCGTCCTGATCGGTGAGCCCGGCGTCGGCAAGACCGCCGTCGTCGAGGGCCTGGCCCAGGCGATCGTCAAGGGCGAGGTCCCCGAGACCCTGAAGGACAAGCAGCTCTACTCGCTCGACCTCGGCTCGCTCATCGCCGGCAGCCGTTACCGCGGTGACTTCGAGGAGCGCCTGAAGAAGGTCACCAAAGAGATCCGCACGCGCGGCGACATCATCGTCTTCATCGACGAGATCCACACCCTCGTGGGTGCGGGTGCCGCCGAGGGTGCCATCGACGCCGCGTCGATCCTCAAGCCGCTGCTCGCCCGTGGCGAGCTGCAGACGATCGGTGCGACCACGCTCGACGAGTACCGCAAGCACTTCGAGAAGGACGCCGCCCTCGAGCGCCGCTTCCAGCCCGTGCAGGTCAACGAGCCCTCGCTGCCCCACGCGATCAACATCCTCAAGGGGCTGCGCGACAAGTACGAGGCCTTCCACAAGGTGTCCATCACCGACGGCGCCATCGTCGCGGCGGCGAACCTCGCCGACCGTTACGTCAGCGACCGGTTCCTGCCCGACAAGGCCATCGACCTGATCGACGAGGCCGGCGCCCGCCTGCGTCTGTCGATCCTGTCCGCACCGCCCGAGCTGCGCGAGTTCGACGAGCGCATCGCCGGCGTCCGCGGCCAGAAAGAGGGCGCGATCGAGGACCAGGACTTCGAGAAGGCCGCCTCGTTGCGCGACGAAGAGAAGAAGCTGCTCGGTGAGCGCCTCCGCCTCGAGAAGACGTGGCGTTCGGGCGAGGCCGGAGCCGGCGGAACCGTCGACGAGGGCATCATCGCCGAGGTCCTGGCCCAGGCCACGGGCATCCCGGTCTTCAAGCTCACCGAAGAAGAGACCTCGCGTCTCGTCTTCATGGAGAAGGCCCTGCACCAGCGCGTCATCGGACAAGAGCAGGCCATCGCGGCCCTCTCGAAGACCATCCGCCGCACGCGTGCCGGCCTGAAGGACCCCAAGCGTCCCTCCGGGTCGTTCATCTTCGCCGGGCCCACGGGCGTCGGCAAGACCGAGCTGGCCAAGGCGCTCGCCGAGTTCCTGTTCGACGACGAGGGCGCGCTGATCTCGCTCGACATGTCCGAGTACGGCGAGAAGCACACCGTCTCGCGTCTGTTCGGTGCCCCTCCCGGGTTCGTCGGCTTCGAAGAGGGCGGGCAGCTGACCGAGAAGGTCCGCCGCAAGCCGTTCTCCGTGGTGCTGTTCGACGAGATCGAGAAGGCCCACCCCGACATCTTCAACTCGCTGTTGCAGGTGCTCGAAGAGGGTCGTCTCACCGACGGTCAGGGTCGCGTCGTCGACTTCAAGAACACGGTCATCATCATGACGACCAACCTCGGCACGAAGGACATCACCGGCGGCCCCGTCGGCTTCCAGATCGAGGGCGACACGGCGACCTCCTACGAGCGCATGCGTTCGAAGGTCACCGAAGAGCTCAAGAAGCACTTCAAGCCCGAGTTCCTGAACCGCGTCGACGAGACGATCGTGTTCCCGCAGCTCAACCAAGAAGAACTGCTGCAGATCGTCGACCTGTTCGTCAAGCGCCTGTCCGACCGTCTGCTCGACCGCGACATGACGGCCGTGCTCTCGCAGTCCGCGAAGGAGCGTCTCATCGAGATCGGGTTCGACCCGTCGCTCGGTGCCCGGCCGCTGCGTCGTGCCATCCAGCACGAGGTCGAGGACCGTCTGTCCGAGCGCATCCTGCAGGGTGAGCTCAACGCGGGCGACCACGTCCAGGTCGACTTCGTCGACGGAGAGTTCACCTTCGCCACCTCGCGTCAGCCGGGTCGCGAAGAGGTCCTCGTGGGCGACGCCCCCGAGCTCGAGAGCTAGGCGCGACACCAGCACGACGGCAACACCTGCACGACAGCAACACCGAAGGAGGCGCGGGTCGCCTTCGACGCCCGGGGCGGTCTTCCACTGTGGAGGCCGCCCTTCGGCGTACCCGGGGCCGGGTCGCGAACGCGTCGCTAGGCTGGGCGGCGGCCCGCGCCTCCTCGGGTCGTGGTGTTCGAGGGAGTCCCATGTCAGACGCGGCAGACGCGCCCACCGGTGCCGACGGACTCGGCAGTGCCGACCGGCTCGGCGGTGCCGACGCGCTCGGGGGTGCCGACCGGCACGGCATCACGGTGCGGAACGCGGTCGTCAGTGACGTGCCGCACATCCAACGGCTGTGCGAGCCGTTCGTGCAGAAGCGCATCCTGCTCGGCAAGGACCTCGTGACGCTGTACGGCGACGTCCAGGAATTCCAGATCGCGGTCGGGCCCGACGGGGTGCCGATCGGCTGCGGCGCGCTGCACGTCATGTGGGACGACCTGGCCGAGGTGCGCACGCTCGCCCTCGACGCCGCATGGATCCGCAAGGGGGTCGGCCACCGCCTCCTCGAGTCGCTCGAAGGGGCGGCCCGTCGGCTCGAGATCGGCCGACTGTTCTGCCTGACGTTCGAGGTGGACTTCTTCGAGAAGCACGGCTACCTCAACGTGGGCGACGAGGGTCTCGTGCCGCCGGACGTCTACGGCGAGCTCGTGCGCTCGACCGACGAGGGTGTGGCGGAGTTCCTCGACCTGGCCCGGGTCAAGCCGAACACGCTCGGCAACTCGCGGATGCTGAAGGCGCTGCCCGCGTTGTAGTCGTCCGCGCGCGAACTCGCGTTCGCTGCGGCCGGTCGAGTGGTCCCGAATCGTCCCTCGTCGCGCTGGGGAGGACGATTCGGGACCACTCGACCCGCGCCTCCTGGGCTCGGGGGCTTCTCGCTAGCCGAGGGCCTTGAGGAGGTCTTCCGGGTTGGCGGCCATGGTGTGCGGGCCGGCGATGTCGAAGAAGACCTGCTCGATGACGTCGAGGTGGGCCTCGAGGAAGGCGCGCAGCGAGAGCGCGTCGTAGAGCATGACCTGGCGGTTCGGGTCGTCGGGGACCATCGCGGCGTAGGTGTCGTCCGACGAGAAGAGCAGCAGGATGCGCTTGTCGGTGTTCTCGCGACCGAAGACGCGGACCTGGTCGCCTTCGTCGGGGAGGGCTCCGTCGTCGGGGCCGCCGGTCGAGGGTGCGGCGTCGGCGGTGTCGTTCGTGGCGCTCGCGTCGCTCGGCAGGACGAGCTTCGGGACGACGACCACGTCGTGACGCAGGGCGAAGGCGACGGCGGCGGCGTCCTGGGCGGCGAGGGCCAGCTCGAGCGACTCGGAGCGGAAGGTGCCGTTGCGGTCGTCCGGGTCGACGGGCTCGCGGGGGTCGGTGGGCTCGGAGGAGGGGGTGGCTGCGTTCACGGGTGGGTCACTGTCAGTTCAGGATCATCTGGGCGGTGTCGGCGGAGGTGATGTCGCCGACCGAGACGGCGAGGCGGTAGGTCGCGCCGCCGGCGGTGACGGGTTCGCGCGAGGTCGACTCGCAGGTGTCGGCGGACGAGCGCGTGCGGTCCCAGGCGATGGGGGGAGTGCTGAGCGTCTGGCCGGCGGTGAGCGTGACGACCTGGTTGGTGCCGTTGACCTGGCAGTCCTTCGAGGACCAGTACTGCTCTTCGCCGCTCGAGATGACGAGGGTCTGCTGGGCCGAGCCGAGGTCGATCGAGCAGTCGGAGCGGCCCGAGTTGGTGATCGACATCGAGATCTGCGGCAGCTCGGTGGCGGCGTAGCTCGTCTTGTCGGTGACCGGCTTCAGCTCGATGCTGCGGGTCGAGCAGGCCGGGGCGTCGGAGGCGCCCTCGGTCGAGGTGTCGGCCGGGTCGGCGGTGGCGTCGGCCGCGGGGGCGGTCTCGGTGGGGGCCGGTTCGCTGGGGGCGGTGTCGGCCGGGGGCGCGGAGGTCGTCGCGGCGGCACCGGGTTCTGCCGAGCCGGACCCGGGGCGGACGACGATCAACACGATGATGACCACGACCGCGATCAGACCGAGCGCGAGCACCGCGCGACGACGCCAGTAGACCGAGGGCGGTTGCGGCCCGACCGGGTTCTTGAACGTCGACATGGGCACAGGTTAAGGGCCGGTCAGGGGGTTGGCCGGGACCAGCGCGGCGTGTGGGCTGAGAATCCGCGTGGAGCGGGGTGCAGGTGCCTGGTGAGGCGGTCGACCCGGGTGTACCCCGGTGCGGGGGATGTCGGGTGAGGGCGGGTGCTGTTGGGTGGGGGCGGTGCTCGGGTGGTCGGGACGTGGAGGCCGAGTGGGCAGGAGATGCTGCTCAAGCGCGGGGGAGGAGCATCTTCTGCCCACTCGGGCCCTCGTCTCGTGCGGGCCGGGCCGGTGGGTGGGGCGCTGGTTCCGGAGGCGCGGGTCGAGTGGTCGCGGATCGTCCGTCGGGTGCGTCGGAAGGACGGTTCGGGACCACTCGACGGGCTGGTGCTCGTGTGCGGGCGTGCAGGTGCGCAGGCATCGCGGCCGTCGAGTGGGCAGAAGGTGCTCGTCAGGTTGGTGTGAGCAGCACCTTCTGCCCACTCGCACCCGGTGTCGGACGTGCGGACCGTACGTCCGCCGGCCGGGCCGGGCCCGGCCCGGCCCGGGGCCCGGGTCAGGAATTGCGGGACGCGTCAGGACACCCGAGTCGGCCTCGGGTCACGAGCCGCGGGTCGGGCCGAGAGACGTGGGTGTCTCGGGTAAGGAGGCGCGGGTCGGATGGGCTCAGAAGGCCCGGTCGAGCTCGCGGTCGCGTTCGGAGCCCGCGGCGCTGAACGCCCGGCGGAGCGCTTCGCGCAGGTTGCCCGATTCGGCGTCGACGAGCTGGGTGAAGCCGAGGCGTCGCGCTTCGGAGGCGCGTTGTTTGGGGGAGGACACGGGGCGGATCTCGCCGGCGAGGCTGATCTCGCCGACGGCGGCCATGGTCTGGGGGAAGGGTTTCTCGCGGCTGGCGCTGGCGAGGGCGAGAGCGATGGCGAGGTCGGCGCCGGGTTCGGTGATCTTGATGCCGCCGACGGTGCTGACGTAGACGTCGGCGTCGCCGAGGCGGATGCCGGCGCGGCGTTCGAGCACGGCGAGCAGCATGGCGACGCGCGACGAGTCGACGCCGTTGACGACGCGGCGGGGTTGCGGTGTCGAGCTGGCGACGATGAGCGCCTGGACTTCGACGGGCAGGGCGCGGCGGCCTTCCATGGCGACGGTGATGCAGGTGCCGCTGACGGGGGTGCCGTTGCGCGACATGAAGAGGCCACTGGGGTCGGCGACCTCGGCGATGCCGTCGCCGGTCATCTCGAAGCAGCCGACCTCGTCGGTGGGGCCGAAGCGGTTCTTGTGGGCGCGGATGAAGCGGAGCGCGGTCTGCCGGTCGCCTTCGAACTGGCAGACGACGTCGACGAGGTGTTCGAGCAGGCGGGGGCCGGCGATGGTGCCGTCCTTGGTGACGTGGCCGACGAGCAGGACGGGCAGGTTGCGGTCTTTGCTGACGCGGATGAGGGTGGAGGCGACCTCGCGCACCTGGGAGGTGCCACCCGCGATGCCGTCGATGGTCGAGGACGAGACGGTCTGCACCGAGTCGACGATGACGAGCTGGGGGTCGACCTGGTCGATCTGGCCGAGGATGACCGAGAGGTCGACCTCGGCGGCGAGAAAGAGGTTGTCGTGCATGGCGCCGGTGCGTTGGGCGCGGAGGCGGACCTGCGAGGCGCTCTCTTCGGCGGTGACGTAGAGGACGCGGGCGCCGGTGGCGGCGGCGCGGGAGGCGACCTCGAGCAGCAGGGTCGACTTGCCGACGCCGGGTTCGCCGCTGAGCAGGATGGCGGCGCCGGGGACGATGCCTCCGCCGAGGACGCGGTCGAACTCCGCGATGCCGCTGGGCCAGTAGGCGACGCCGTTGGCTTCGACCTGGGTGATGGGTCGTGCGACGCGGTCGCCTTCGACGCGGACCGAGGCGGTGCCGCGGGCGCTGACGAGGGCCGAGGTGACGTCGACGACGGTGCCCCACTTCTGGCACTCGCCGCAGCGCCCGGCCCACTTGAGCGACGTCCACCCGCACTCGGTGCAGCGGAACGGGGGAGTGGTGGTGCGAGCCATGCCGTCAGCCTAGGAGGCGCCCCCGACATCGGCGGAGGCGTCCGTCGGGGACGTGGTGGCGCCTCCTGCGGGGTCCGTCGTCGGGGTGTCGCTGCTGGTGCTGGCAGTCGGGGCGCTGGCTGCCGCGGCCGTGTGGGCCGCGACGGCTTCGGCCTCGCGGGCCTCGTGGGTGGTGGCGGCGTCGTCGGCGGCGATGCGGGCGAGGCGGGCGGCGATGGCGGGTTCGAAGGCGGAGGCCCAGACGCGGTAGCCGCGGTCGTTGGGGTGGAAGAGGTCTCCGGCCGAGTTGCGGTAGGTACGGAAGAAGCCCTGGCGGCGGGTGGTCTCGTAGAGCGGGGCGACGGTGAGGCCGAACTCGCCGGCGACGCGGCGGACGATGGCGTTGGCCTCGACGAGCTTCTTCTCGCGGTCGGGAATCCACATGGCGGGCAGGTCGCCGACGATCGCGTGTGAGGGCAGGGCGCCGTAGATGACGCGGAGGTTCTTCTCGAACGACTCGGGGTTGAACTGGATGATGTCGTTGGCGCCGATGGCCACGGTGACGACGTCGGGTTCGTACTTCTCGAACTTCGGCAGCTGGTCTTTGCGGCAGAGCCAGGTGGTCGAGCCGCTGACGCTGAGGTTGACGACGCGCAGCGAGGTGTGGCTCTGGCGGCGCATGTATGCCGAGAGGCGGCCGACGTAGCTGCGGGCCGGGCTCGAGGCTCCGATGCCCTGGGCAGCTGAGTCGCCCATCGCGACGTAGAGCAGTTTGCCCTTGCGGTCGAAACGGTCGCGCCACCAGGCGGAGTGGACGGGCAGCAAGGCGTTCAGGTCGGCGGCGGCCGCGTTGCGGCGCTGCATGAAGCGGCTGACGCCGGCGCCGGCGGCGGCCGTGGTGGCGAGGGTGACGCCGACGCCCGAGAGGAAGGCGGTGACGGTGTGGCGTGAGGGCATGGGCCGAGGCTACGCCGGGCTCCGATGCCCGTGCCGGGCGTCTGTGCACCCTGTGCACGACCCCGAGGAGGCGCGGTGCGGTGGACGAGCAATCCCCCGGTTTCGTCCCTGCCGCCGGATGTACTAAACTCCATCTCGGTACCGTGTCCGAGCGGCCGAAGGATCATGTCTCGAAAACATGTGTGGGGGTTAACTCCACCGTGGGTTCAAATCCCACCGGTACCGCCAAAGGGCTGATTACGGAACTGGCGAAATCCGTTTGCGTAACTAGCCTCTAAGAGAAAACCCCCGGATTTCCGGGGGCTTTTCTCGTCTCTGGGGCCTGATCTCACCACTTCGACCCCTGCGACCCTGGTCCCTTGAGCTGTGACCGTTCGCTCCCGAGCCCGACATGACGAAAGCCGCGCCTTTCGGGCGCGGCAGATTGTCCGGTCTTGCTAGGTGAAGTGTCAGAAGGGAGTGGGCTCGCTAAGTCCGAAGCTCGGGAGCGGGTTCCTCCGGGGGTAGGTCTTCTTCGAAGACGCCGTCGACCCGGTCGTACCAGCGTCTGTAGTTCGTGAGGTTGTTCCGGTCGTGGCTTCGCTGGATGGGCGGCGTCTTGGGCTGCGCTTTCCGGCGGGTGTTCATGAACTTGGCGATGCGTCGCAGGTTGGTAGTGACCATCATGATCGTGAAGATGTAGGACTGGGCGGCGAGACCGCGAACGCGTCGGCCGGCGGACTCGTCCATGCGCTCGGGTCCGGTCTTGAGGTAAGCGTTGTGGGATTCGGTTGATGCGATGGGGCATATGGAGGGGCCCTGGCGAACGGTCACGGTCATGGGCTCCTCGGGTCTGGCTGCCGTGATTGTTCCTGCGACTGCGGGGCGGACAAGGTGCGCTGGGCGCTGCTTGAGATGAAGACATGCGACACGTCTAGGGCATGTCTGACAATTGCCTCGTCCACGCGATGACCGCGTTGAGGACGACGGCGGCGCGGAAGACGAGCGCGAGCTTGTCCTAGCGAGTGCGTCATCGAACGCCGCTACGCCCACATCAAGCAGTGGCGAGGCCTGGCGTCTCTGTGAGCCGTTCTTGATCGGCTAATGAGCGCTTCCCTCGAGCGCTCGAGTCAGTGCATGCGCGATCGCGACGTCGGTGCTGAGGGGTGAACCAAATCGATTCATGGCGTTCGCAAAGCCAGGGGGTCGGCCCTAAAGAGGCTGTTCGCGTCGTCACCACGCCTTAAATGGACTCGGAAATGTTCTCCCTTGGAAGGGCCCCAGGGGCACAACGCTGCCCTGCCCGCCGCGATTGTTGGTAGTTTCGATGAGCAAAAGAGGGTGTGCTGCACATGGATGAAGATGAGCGGGTTGACGGCCAGCATCTGGTCGAGAATCTTGCTTTGTCGAGGTCGTCCCTCGTGGTGTGGGGTGCCCCCGAAGAGCGTCATGCGCGGGGCTGGGCACTCACAGAAGCCGACGTTGTTCTGGACTCGGGTCGCCCCTTCGGCAGCCTTCTCTACCGCGAAGTCCACGGTGGTCGAACGGAGCGCGTGGCTGTGCGGTGGAACAACGTCGAAGAGCAGCTGCACTGCTTCGTCGTCAACCGCAAAGCCCCCGAGGAAGACCGCCGGCGCCTCGAGCTCGACGCACGATCCCGAGCCGCAGCGTTCATGGCGATCCACGCCGAGCTGGGGGTGGCCGTTAGTGGCCACCGTGTCGCCTCGAGCGGCGTACGGGCCGCCGCGCATCTGCTCCCGGCCGCCGACATCTGACCGTTTTCCTCAGCGCAATGACGGCTACGGCTTCGTGGCGCAACTCGCTAAAGGTCGCTCCGCAGGTCCTGCTGACCACATCCGCCGCACAGGCAATCTCTTCTCAAGTCCTCCACGACTCGCTACAACCTCGGTGGGCAGACTGAACTGCCTCACTCGACGCCTGCGTTCTTACGCAACTCAGGCGTCGAGGACAACGGTGGCCGATTCAGAAACAGTTCCTCTGGATTGAGATCTCTCTCACGACAGGGCTCGTCGGCGTGAGATTCAGTGCCCGTAACTGAGATTGAGATGCCCTCCTCCAACCACGTCGACGACCGCAACATCCAGGAGGNCCGTCGAGAGTGTCATGTGGATAGCTGCCGCTGTTCTCGTAATTCTTGGACTCCTTCTCCCCCTTGCCACCCACTCTCCATGAGGGAGGCAGCGCCGGGGTGCGTGGCCCTCGAAGTTTCCTCAGTGCGTCGGCAGCCCCAGACGGGCTGGCTCAACTAGGCGCTCGGAACGAACTCAGGCTCGCAAGCAATAAACATCGCAGGTCTTGCGCCTTACCTGCAGGCCTCGCCGCCAAGTTCTAGGGTCACCCGTTGGCTGTACGTTGCGGCCATGACGAGCTCCCCGAAAGTAAACGACGTCGAACCGCAGGATCACCAAGAATTCAAGATGCCTGGGGCCAGGTCTCGCTTAGGCCGTGCTGTCGACGTCATGACGGATGTCCTACTTGCGGGGTTCGGGGTGGCTGCGCTCGTCTCCCTGGCTCTTCTGCCGGCGACCGATACGTCGACTGGGGCCCGAACAGCTCTCGGCATCTGGACTGGGCTGTTGGGTCTTGTCGTCATGCCAGGGGTGTGGATTCTTGCCTGCGTACCACCGCGAAAGAGACTCCGAGAGGCTAGTGCGCTGGTGGACCGGGCGGTGGTTTTCGGGCGGAGCCTGTGGAGTGCAGTGGTCTTCATTGGCTCCCTCGCCATCGCGACTGCTGTCGGGATCGAGGCCTCTGCAACAGCCGATGCGCAAGGCCCTAACGCGGCCCTAGACGCTTTGTTCGGTGGAGAAATGCAAGTGCTGGTGCTCCGAATTCTTGGCGTCGTCACCTTGCTCGCTGCAAGCCACATGATCGTCATGTGGCTGATCGACTTGGGAGCGGTCATGCGCACGGGAGAGGCCGATACCCTCATTCTCAGGCTCGAGCAACGTTGGACAGGACGAGTAAACCCGAATGAAGGTGCGGCTGTCCTTCGACGCGGCATTAGGGAGGTCGCCGAAGCGGGAACCAGGATTGGTCTGCCGGTCCTGGCTGCAACCATCATTGTGGCCTACTGGGTAGGGCTCACATAGGGCTCACATAGGGCCGCGAGGCTTCAGCGTCTGCATCAGGCGCTGAGTTGCGACGATGTCATTGGTGACTGGGATGCTCACGCCATGATGTTTGAAACTGACCGTTCGAACGTGCCCCGGGCCTACCTGCCACTAAGTGGTGACAACGAGGCCGACCTGTCGATCGCACTGAGATGGCTCATTGAGGCGGGGCTTGCCGCCGGGCAGCGAATTGGCGTACAGATTCCCTCCCGCGACGCCATCCGCGAGAACCCGGCACTTCAAGGCTTGGACCGCCGCGGACTCGCCTCCTTCGCTACGTGGCGGCACAGCAGCGCGAACAAGACCGTGACGGGACCGCAACTGTCGTTCTTCCCCAACCTCGAAATGCTTTTGACCCTTGAGGACCGCAGGACGGCGGCGCTCGTTGTCCTTAGCGTCCACGACTCGCACCGTGCATGGGTCAGCGCATACGACGTGCCCTCCTTGGGCGTCAGTTCTGTCGATGCGCTCCCGGCGCCGGACCCGGTTCTCAAGGCGGCTCTGGCGACTTTCACGAACTCCGTGAACTCGAGTACCGGTATCACTGACCCCCGAGACAAGTCTCGGGTAGTGGACGGGCTGCAGAAGCTTAAACGCGCCGGCTTCTCCTTCACCCGGGATCAGCTTGTGGCTGAGGCGCTTCGCCACAACTGGCGTGGGTCCGCAGCTTTCGCCCTCGGAAACGTCGGAGCCGAGGTCCTCGCGGGCAAGCAAAAACGCGTCCGCGAGACGTATCGCGACAACATCGTCGACCTGTGGCGAGACGACGCTCGCGACTGAGGTAAAACCCGTCTATACCGGTAGTCCACGCCTCCGGACGAGACCGTCCTACGTTGGAGAATGTGCCCATCAGTCTCGACAAGATGCGTCGAAGGTCTCCTTTCGCTGCTGACGCGCAGTCAGAACCCGGCGAGACTTGCCGAGCCGCGACAGTGGCCACCGCTAAAGCTTTAGTGGGGCTAGAAGTTCCAACCGTTTGGTCCTCGCGCTAAGCCGTTGAGGCATTGTCAGTGGCTAGCCCCACGATAGGTAGCGAGTGAAACTCACTCATTGGAGACGGCCACCTGCGTCGGTCCAAAGAAGAAGAGAAAGGGCGCAGCCATGGCTGATTCCGAAATCAAGAACGTGACGAAGGACAAAGACGGCGACATCACACATGTAGGGGTTAAGGGCCGTTGGGCTTGGCCTGTCTCCGACGCGGTGTCCTCTATCGAGTCGAGGACTAACACCTTCTACGTCCTGTGCCCTCAGCGCGCGGAAGTGTTCGTCGCCCAGGCAGGTGGGCGCAAGTTCCTCAAAACGACTGCCGACACTTCGCTGAAGAACAACCTCGACAACTTGCCGCCACTCTGACCCGCCGGGTTGCGGGCGGGAGGTCAGAGACCTTCTGCCCGCAGTCATGCTGCGCGGCTCTAGGGTCTTCCGGTTGCAGGAATTGGCGCGGGAGAGCGGCACGGTCGCCGTCCCGAATGGCGCGCAGGGTCAAGTAGCAGCTGTCGGAGGGAGGGGCCGCTTAGGTTTGCGTGGGGTGGAGAGCGGGGCGGTAGGCGGTTCGAGGACCGAGCCGGCCTTCGACAACCTCCTCCAGCAACCCCGAGGGGCGCGGCGAACGAGAGTGGGCCTTGTCGTCAATTGGGGCCAAGACAGAGGCCGATTGAGGAGCGAGGTCGCCTAAGTGCAAGGGCGGCCCGACCGCCCGGTGCCCCGAGCCCCGAGCCCCGCAGAGCTTCCGCTTTGAACGCCTTGACTCTTGTATGTTTCTCTCATGTCAACGGGGGAAGAAGTGCAAGAACAAGACAGCCGCGAACACGACGACGCGAGCGCCACGCAAGAACCTCAGAAGCCTTCCTGGTTACCAGCCGGCCTTCTCGTCGTGGGGATACTGCTGTTTGTGGTGACGGTTGTGGCCATTGCTTGCAAGGCCGCTGTGGCGGCGCTCGTGTTCGGCGCAAGCAGCGCCGTTGTGGGCATCGCCCTCACCTTCGTCATCGCCCACAACCAGAACAAGCAGAGCAACGAGCTCAGCAAAGTCGTTACTGACACCAGTGAGGTGGTCCAGAACGTCGAGAAGGTCCTCATTGAGCTCAGAGAGCAAGCGTCGGCGCGCGTGTACGTCGAACCTGAAGATGCGGGTGACGCTGCCGGCGCCCCTGACGCCGCTGACAGTGATGACGCCGGCATCGACGGAACCGAGGCGCCAACGGGGCCGTGGTGGGCTCCGGAAGCGCTGGAGCGTCTCCGTGCGGTCGGGGCGAGCTTGGATGAAACCGACCTTCTCTGGCGGAAGCGAACCTCGATTCCGCCGATGCGCGGCAATCAAGGCTGGTTCGTCGAATCGCCCAGCAAGCCCAAGGCTGGCCGCTGGTTCGTCCGGAAGGCGCACGGCATGGACGCGCGCAAGGCCATGCCTCGCGAGTATCTCGAAGCCCTAGAAGCCCAAGGTCCGCTCGACCCGCGGCAAATCCGGCTCGACTTCCAGCTCAAGAACCATGGCCTGGCCGCCTGGTATGCCCGGACATACGACGGCGATCTATGGAAGGTGTCCCGCTCCAATCGAAGCGCCGACGGCGAGATCCACGCGGAGAAAGTCAACGAACTCGACTCCTGACCTTCACAAGTACAGCACCGTTCGGCTACTTGCCGGGCGGTGCTGCCCCGTTAAACCCAAGCGCAAGCTCCCCGTCGTCGCGGCGGCACGGTCATCACATGGGGTCAGGGCCACGACCGCACCGGGACGAGTGGGTGCACAGCTGTGCTCGCCGACCCGGACAGCGTGACGTGGCAAGTCATCAGTGACGCCATGACGATGAGCAGCGACGAGGCTGCCCTCCGTGAGGCGATGGAGCTGCGAGCGGTCGACCGGGTCCGGGTGGCGTGGAGAGTGGTCCCAATCTCGGTCGGCAAGCCGAGGTGACGGCTAAGGGCCTTTGCGCCCTTACGCGTAGAACAGGCGGTGGATGGTGCCCCAGGCAGCAGTCCCTGCAAGGCCTACCGTGATGGCGACCAGCGCGATCCGCATGACGTAGTCCGAGTTGCGGCAGAGCTTGTAGAACACCGGATGCGCTTCGTTGAGGGCGTCGACGCGTTCCTGCTTGGTGGGGTGAGCGAAGCGGAGGTCCGCGTGATAGACGAAGAGGTCCGTGAAGATCGTCGCTTTGAGCAAGCTCGCAAGGAACCTGACCCCAGGGACCTGGTCTTCGTAGGTCGGCCGTGGGGGAGGGGCCTGGGCCGAGGCGTCCGGCTCGGAGGCTTCCATCTCCGAACCGGACTTTATGGCGGCGTTGAAATCGTCGTTGTTCTCACTCGGCGGGGGTGTCTCCGAGGGGTCGTCGCCGTTCTCGGGTTCGACGTCAGACGAGGCCAAGGTTTGACAGGCGGTTCGACATCGCGTCCAAAGAGACACGGAAGTAGCGGGCGAGCTCCGGAGCGGATTTGCCGACACGGTGAAGCCGGCGAACTTCATTCGTGGGCATGAGGAGTTCAGCTGCAAACTTGTTCGCGAAGATCTCTTCGTGGTTTGTGCCGCAGGCTGCCAGCTGGTCGCGGCGGTGCAAGAACGGCTCCTGGGCGCGCTGAGCGTCCTGCGTGACGGCGAAGTAGTGGCCGAGCTCGTGGGCGGTGGTGAACCTCTGGCGGACGGGTGCGTGCTCGCTGTTGATGACGAGATCAGTTTCGGCCCCGTGCTCTCGACGGCCAATCATGCCGGAGAGCGTGTTCGACAAGCGGGACTGGTAGACGTTGATGCCGAAGCTCCGCGCGATTTCGACCGGGTCGATCGGGTAGGAGTGGGGCTTGCCGTTGGTGTACAGGTCCAGCATCAGGTGTGCGGCTTCTTCGGGTGTGGGCATGTCGGCGTCTCCTCTCCGGGCAGGGTGCGGCTGCGGTGGTGTCCGGGTCCTGCTCTCAAGATAACAGCGCGGTGTCACGAAAGGTTCCACCCGTTCGGGTGGTCGTGAAACCTGCACCGGTGGTGACGTCGACCACCATGTCGAGGGCCGCCACCAGTGGTGGGCGTGGGTGATGGGGCCTTCTCGCGGGGAGTGTGAAGTGGTGACGTCTAGGCGCATGTGGGGTGCATGCGCGGCAACGGCGACCTAGCGGTCAGCGTCCTGTTTCTTCAACCTGACGATGAACCATTGTGGGTCCTGAGGCGCGAAGTAGTACTTGTCTGTTGTCGTCTTCCGGGTCAGGGCGCCGTAGTAAAGGAAGGAGCAGCCGGTGAGGTCCCCGGTGTCCGTAATCTTCTTCGCCGCCTTGACCGAGGCGAGCATGCCCTCGTTCAAGCGAATGCCGGGAGCTCCCCTCTTGCTCAAGTTCAGCCAGGCACCGCCTCGAACGGTGTCTTCGTGGACGTAGCTGACGTAGTCCCAGTACAGCCGCCTCGGGAGAGCCTTGGAGGCATCCACTGTGGAGGCAGGAACGCAGAATTTGCGAATCGTGGTGGAGGTGTTGTCGGGCATCACCAGGGTCGCTTTGCTCCGACGGAACTTCGGTTCCCGGACCAGGCGGCGAAGCAGTTTGTTCAGGGCGAGGCTTTTCCGGGTCGTTCTTTCGGTTTCTGGCCCTGTGTGTCGGCGACCGGATCGGTGGGAACGGCTTGACTCATCTTCGCCCTCAGTGACGTGTGTGATCGCCCTTGATCGGGATGGTTGAAGGACGAACACGGAGTCCGTGGCGACAATCGTGTCGGCTTCCTCGAGGGAGCCTGGTGCAGAGCCTTCTCCGTCGGTGCTCGCCATCTCGCAGTCGTCCCCGTGCGGGCGGGCGCCGAAGCATGCCGCGCGTCCGTTCCGGGCGGTCCGAATGAAGTACGCCGGAGCACCGCATCCTGTGCAGGTGAGGGATTCCCGGTGGTGTGACCGGAGGGCTGGGTCGAGCGCTTCGAACTGTTCCGCAGAGAACACCCGGCCGGCCGTGGTCGAGCGTGCTTCGTACATGGTTGTCAGGGTAGAAGCCGCCGGTGAGGAAGTGAAGACCGTGTCTGCGGGGCTAGTGAGCTGTCCGGTCAGTGCCGAGGCGGGCGTAGAAGCGATCCGGGTCAAGAGTAGCCACGTGTTCGGTCCATGGGGTCGCTAGTTGCTGCGACGCCACTAATTGGCTTGCTGCTCGGACGTAGAAACGCAGGTCTGCATTGAAACGGTGGGTGTCTCTGACTTCGCCTCCCATGTCCCAGACCCAGAGGGCAACTCTCATGAACGACCGGCGCGGGTCCTCGAGGCCGCCATCGGCGAAGAGTTCAGCGGATGTGACCGTCCGTTGCCACATGAAGTTCTCTTGCTCGTGGGGCCCGAGGACGTGTGAGTTCCCCGGAGCGCCTTTGACGGTGCTGCCGCCGTCGAGATCGGCGATCTCTACACGGGCCGGCTTGTCCGAGACATTTTCGAGGACGATCCGCACCCTCGTGCGGAACGTGATGATTGCGTCATCGCTACCGCCGGCATTGAAGGCCTTGTGGCTGATGGGTTCGAACTTCTGTATGGGAACGGCTTGCGCCATCAGGAGCTCCTCAACGGGCAAGGACGCTCTGGCGATGATAGTGGGTGCGCGCGTGTCCAAGCGGGACTCGGTCGCCTGACGGATGATCCGCTGCGCTTCGGCTTCAGCAGCGCCGGCTTGCTTACGTGCGAGCTTCAACTGGTCGTCCGCCGTTGTCGCCTGATCGCGTGTGGCGTTCGCAGCGTTCCAGGCGAAGAGGGCCGCACAGATGGCCGCCGTGAGTGTGAACACCCCGGTGCCTGCGACGATCCAGTTTGGAATCGTCTCAGCCCACACATCTGTCATCCCCTGACCCTACGGTCATTGAGGGGAAGGCTCACCGGTTGCTTGTGGGGTCGGACCGTCACTGCCCGAGGAGTAGCCAGAACTCGCAACAGCGTCTTGCAAACCGATTGGCGTCTTTTCTGGAACTAAAAAGATGCGCCTAGATAGCTTCTTCCGCGTTCGGCCCGACTGGACCACGGAGCGCGAATGCAGTTACATGACCGCGAAGGCTCAGCTTGGACCGCAGGCTGCATGGGTGACATCCGACAACCCGTGCCACTTTGGGGCGGCGACTTAGTCCAGAGTGCCGTCGCGCCGGGCAGAGTGGTGCGAGATCACCTGCTGGCGTCCGGAGACATAGGCGGGGCACCTACAGAAGCTTCGCAAGCCGCTCCGCAATCCGGCTCCCCTCTCGCCGCTCCGGCGGGCACACCGCCAACCACCGCTGCAGCACCTTAACTTCGTCGTCCCGGCGGCCGAGCTTGCGAAGGATGATGGCTGCCTGCTCCGTGTAGAACGGGGCAGCCTCCCGGCCCTCGCGAGCGTTCTCGGCGCCCTCAATTGCGGCAAAGCACAGCGTCAGCGCCTCCTCGAGTTTCCCCTCGCGTTTTAGCTGCTTGATCGGTTCGACCAGTTCGAGGAAGTGCACCCCGTTGACCATGCCGGCCTCGAACATCACGGCACGTGAGCCGCCGTCGGCGAGCCCTTGCCGCACCATGCTGCGTCTGCCTGCGTGCTCAGCCTGGGCCTTCGCCTGTGACGACATCGGTGGCCTTCGCGACTCTGACCACTCCCACTGTGGGGCGCGGCTTCCAAGCCATGCCCATGCCTCAGCGCGCAGCCCCTTCGGGAGCATCTCCGTGAAAATCTGAACCCGGACAGCTCGAGCGCCCACCTTCGAGATCTGCGCCACGTCGACGGCGTAGCCCGGGAGATAGCCGATTCGTTCACCCTCGACGATGACCGCTACGGCGTTGGGGTCAGCCTTGTTGTCCGGTTCGCGCTGGAGAGAGCCGGGGAGCTCGAGGTAGCCGCCGTCGGCGATGCCGTGACGGGTGGCGAGGGTGGTGATGGCTTCGCGGCCGAAGGTGGTGGTGCCGGAGAGGGAGACGAGGCCGTCGACGTCGTCCGAGTGCGTGGTGTCTTGACGCTGGTTGGCCGGTTGCCGGCCGAGAATGCGGTCGAGGATGCCCATGTGGTGAGCATGGCATGGGCCGCAGCGAGTGAGCAGCAGGCTGTGGATTGGTATGGGTCAAGCCTGCATTAAGGCAACCACCAGGTCACCCTTGTCCTTCCGGCGCAGGTTCGTCGACATCGGGGGTACCTAGAGAACCTTGGGTCTGACGACCTCAGCATGTGTTGAACCAGCGTTGAGCAAAAGGGTCGAACTCGGCAAGCTTGCATGCCCCGACCTGGGTCAAAGAGCCGCCGATCGGCCTCACTCAATCTGACGCAGCCGACTGACCGAGTTTCCCCGACTTGTCACCCGCGTGACGATGTCGTAGGCCACGACGGACCGGCCTACAAATCAGGCATGGTTTGTGGGTAGTCGGTTTGTGCTTCCCCCCGACGTTCCCGGTCAAGATTTTCCTGAATGTGAGCGACTCGTTCATGCCAGTCTCGACCATCGGAGACGCCCGCGGAGAGGATCAGGTTTCGTCGAGCTATGAGCTGGTTTGACGCCTCAATTAGAGGTGTCCCTTCGTCCCAACTTCTCTCAAGTAACCAGGAATGGAGCTTTTCGGTCGCCTCTCGGTAAGGGCGCAGAAGGGCAGACAAGTGGATGGTTTCACCCGACGATTCGATGAAGGCCCGAGAGTCTTTGTTCCAATCGAACTCAAGCAAAGCCGCCGAATCCAAGCGCACCTCTGCGGTCACCTGGTCGCCCAAAGTACCGCTGAATCGCCACGGGGCCACGACGTAGTGAAGGACATAATTTCGAAGTTTCCCGAGGAACGCGGCCTGCGGTAGGGCGAAGACATCCTTGGAAAGTCGTTCTGCAAACTCATCCTGAACGGCTTTTGGCTGGTTTCGAACCAGGGTGCGTGTGTGGTCGATGAGTGCACCGAGTGATGCCAGGTAAGCGATGAGAGCTTTGTCGAGTTCAAGCTGAAGGGCTGGCCGAGTGGACTCGCGCACGTTCTGCATCAGCTCGACGGCAATATCCTCCTGCGTCTCGAAAGCCGCGATGAGAATTTCCAAGTCGATCGCGAAGTGACGCCAGGCCGTAAAGACTCGGGCTAGTTGCTCCAGCCGGCGAACGAGCTTGGTGCCAGCGTGCTCATTCAATTCCGTCTCGGCGGCCGCGAGTCGTTCGGCACGGTCGCCATGACCGCGGGCGGCTTCTGCTGCGTCCTGCATGGGGGCAATTATGTGTGGTCGAAGGGCCTTGCCAAGACGCTTGTGAATGTAGGCGTAACAGTCACAGCGACTGTCTCGTGACTTTGTCGATCGAAAACTAGACAGGCACATTGGTGCGGACGGACGCAATCCCGCTGGAGGCTGAGTTTGCAGTCTGTGAATCCTCCCGTCGGCGGAATCGTCAAAGGCATCAAGTTCACTACCGTCGTTTGCGAGGCGTCCCGCTGGGGGACTGGGGCGCAGAGGGGGTGGCTGCATGGCCAGACTCGTGCGCTGCCTCGTTTCAAAGGAAGCATCAATGAAGTCATCGCGTATTGCTCGAGTGGCCGCCACCGTCTCCGTGACGTGTTTGCTGGTCGGGGCAGGAGCAGTTTCTGCCCAGGCGTCCGAGCCCAATACTGCTGCCGCTGCCGAGGCTGTGTTTGTTGAAGTGCTCGAAGCGCCCGACCAGGCTGCCGAGCTGAAGTCGCTCTCACCGCAGGAGCGTGAGCTCTTCGATCTGTGGACGACCCCCGTCGTCAGCGAGATCACCACGACGTTCACGCCCGACAAGGCGACTGGCAAGTCTTCTATCGCTGCTGCCGCCGCCGCATGCGGTTCGTGGCGTCAGAACGGCTCCTTCTCCAACCAGGTGGGTGCAAAACTCGGCGACTTCTGGACCACGGGGCAGGGCTGCCGTTCCGGCAGCAGCGTCACAAGCGTCTCCTACCTTGACGGCGGCGGACGCACCTCCGGCATCGGCTGGGGATACACCGGAAAGACAACCGCCAAAGGCGTCGTCCGGAACGTCGGATATGTCTACGGGCAGTACAACTTCAAGCTGAACATCGCGGGCGTCGACGTGCAGAAGCCGTCCTACTGTGCGCGGGCCATTTTCACCACCGCGGTCTCGCGAGGCGACCTGGCCTGCGGCCTCGGCTAACAAAAGAACTCTGGGGGCTGCCTACTCTTGGGAGGCAGCCCCCACGAAAGGTCCGTCATGACTCAGCCACAAACACCCGCGCGTGCTCACTCTCGAACTCCAAGCCTCGTTGCTGGCCTTGTCGCGGCGATGGCTCTCGTCCTCGCAATCGTCGTGTCGCCTCTGTGGTTGATCATCGTCGTCCTTTTCGCCATGGTGAACGTGGTCCGACTCGTGCGGGCGTTGGGCAGTTCGAGGACGAACACCGTCGTCGCAGCTTTCCTGATCACAATCAACCTGCTGATCATTGGCATCGTGGCGCTCTTCTATCTGAGTCAACAACTCGGGTCGCTGTAGGGCGGAACCAAGGTGCCCGCAAGTTTTTTAGCCCGCACAGAATGAAGAGTGAAGTGACGACGACGGCGTCCGTAGCTCTACTTGCGAGCGGTACCGCTGTGCTTCTCTGCGCTGCCGCGCTGGCTTTCCAGAGCGGCATCATTGCGGACTCAACGGGTGGCGTTGGCGGTATCAGTCCAGTTGAGAAAGTCATGTGGGTGACGGGTTTGCTGCTCCTGGGGCTCGGCATTGTCTTTGTGTTCATCCGGCCGCGCCAACGCACCTAGACGGGCACGTTCGGGGTAGCTGACCTCAACCGCACTCTGGCCCGTGGCCGTGGCCGTGGCTCTGAGTCGCCCCTTACTCGCCAGATCAGGCCATGCGTAAGGGCCAAGCGCCTCAATAGGAACGAGCCGGAGGATTTTCAGCCGGTACCAGGAGGATGTCGCGACACGAGCGGTGGCTAGATGCTGGCAGGTCCAGGCCTTCCCGGGTTTCGCAAGCAGCCCGCCAAAGAAAACCCCTGCTGAGGCAGGGGTTTTCGCTTTTATGTGGACCCATGTGGTGCATGGCTGGTGCACATTGTGGCCATTGTCCCCGAATAGTGGCCCAACAGTCTGCTGGTAAGGAGCGTCCCTCGGGCACTGTGCGGAGGGCGTCGTTCCTGATGCGCAAGCTGGGCACACTTGGATCATGATTCTCTCGACCATGAACGCAGCTGCTGCCGCCGGAGGTGCGCCCCCAGATTTGTGAATCCAGCTGAAAACCTTCTGGCCCCTGATCGCAATTCTCATTGGTGTCCTGGGGGCGCTGGTCGGCGTCGGCGGGAGTCTCATGTCGGCTGCGGTTGATTCGAAGCGCGAGCATCGTCGTTGGCTTCGCGAACGCCGGTATGAGGCCTACGTGCGAGCTTTTGCGCTTATTCAGGGGTTCAGTTTGAGCGCCGGCAAAGTTGAAAAAGTCGCCAATCGGAAATTACGCGATCAACACCGGATGAGCTTCTTGAGGTCGCAAAAACGCCGACTACAAGCAGTCACGTCCGACCCCGATATCGAGGCCCTCGATGCCCATGCGGACCGTCTCTTCGATTCGGTCGCCGACGTGCTCGCCCCGATCCAACTACTTGGACCTTTGAACGTTTCTGAGCTGGCGGTGCGGATGCAGCTTGCGTACGAGGCCGGCAACGAAGAGGAGTTTGGAGCTTCACAGCGAGCCTTTCTTGCTGCGGCCGAGAAGGTCCTGGGTATCGATGGGGGACGGTCCTGAACTTTTAGGTCAATACGGTTGAGGCCTTCTCCTGATCTGCCCACTGGCCTGGAATGGATCACCCCACCGCGTTCAGTCGAAGTACTCGTCGGCGTAGGCGCGCAGAGCATCCCGGGCTATCGGATCTATGCCGGGCTGTTCTGCGAGCATCAACGCCAGCGCCGGCGGCACTCGCCGGATGATCGTGAGGTCAGCCGCGATCTTGGCTGCCAGTGCGCGGCCCCCTGCCTCTGCCGTCTTCTCGTAGGTTCCATTGGCTGGAAATACGACGTCGAGGATCGGGCGCTCTCCTTTGACGTGTAGCTCTGCAAGGCAGGGGTATCGCTCGAGTAAGGCGACGATCAATATGGGAGAGAACGACCCCGAGGGCAAATCTTCGTGCCATTGATCGTCCTGGGGAACGTGGGGCTCAACCCACGCTTTGACTTCTCCTGGCTGATGCACTGTCCAGCCGAGTGCCTGGTACCAGGGCCCAACGGATTCCTGCATTTGCGCGTGGATGGTTGTAAATCCAAGCATCCCTAGGGTTTTGGTGGCTCGCTGAACCAGCGCAGTTCCGACTCCCTGTCCGCGGGCACTCTCCGTGACTGCAACGTGGGTTAGAACGGCCACTTGTCCACCAGGTCGCATAGTTAGGCCTTCCTGGTTTGGCTTGCAGTAGGCGTAGCCGAGGAACGTACCCGCCCCATCGCGGGCGACGATAATCGGAGCTCTTCGCTTGGTCCACGTCGCCATTTCGCGTGTCACTGCTGCCACCGAGGGCACGTCTTCGCGTCCAAATTCGCGTTGTCCAAGCTCGACAATCGCTGCCGCGTCGTCTGGGCTTCCAGCCCTGACTCGAATGTCTTCCTGCATTTTGGGTCCTCACGGCAATAGGCGGGGCGCGGATGGCTGCAATTACGGGTGAAGAGAAGCGAATCAGCCACCCGGGACTCGAGCGTCAGCTATCGGGCTCGCTCATCGTGAGAGGAAGGAAGGCATCTACAACTTTGCGGTTTGCGACGTAGCCCTCTCTGCGCCGGACGATAAGTTTCCGATCGACGAGTTCGTTCAGATCCCGCGTCAACGTCTTTGTGCCGGATCCGGCGTATTCCCCTGCAACCCGAGCGCTCACTTCCTTGAGCTTCGCGCGAGGCACGGTTTGCCCATTCGGCATGTCAAGAATCAAGTGACGCTGTCGCCGCTTCGCAGGGGTGTCCTCGTCCCGGTAGCTGTCGTGGACAATCTTCTGCCACATGACGTCCTTTTGGTGCTCATGGACGACCTTGATCTGGTCGCGAAGCTCGTCTACGAGACCCTGAAGCGCATAAAGGATGAAGCCCTCGATCGGGTATCCCCGTGCGCGGCTCGTCTTGTCCAGTTCAACAAGGTAGGCCTCGCGAGTTCGGTTGTAGTGGTTCGAGAGGAGGTGAGCCGCCGGAGTTGGCGCACCTGCTTCGATCATCAGCTGAAACTCAATCAATCGCGCCGTTCGGCCGTTGCCGTCCCCGAAGGGATGAATCCAAGCGATGTAGAGATGAGCGAGCACTGCCTTGAGCACGGCGAGCGGGAAGCGGAGTTCAGGGCTGTCAGCCGGTGCCTGGAGCTCGTTTAGCCAGACGACCATGCGCTCAAGAAGGTAGTCGCAGTCCTCAGCAGGGGCGCCCCGGTATGAGCTGATCCCCACGGTGACGCTGTGCGTTCGTGTCTGGCCGGGCACAACGTCTTCCTTTGCCGGCTGGCCTTCTAGGAGCCGCCGGTTGAAGTCATGGATGCGCTCTACAGACAGCCCAGGAGCGCGATTGTCGCGGACCTCCTCCGCGAGCTCATTGCAGATGTCCAGGACGGCATCGATTTCAGTCCCGAGGTACTCCCGAGAGCGGGGCAGGTCAAGGTCCCCATCAATGCGCTGGCGGACCTCAGCTTCCGTAAGCGTGTTTCCCTCGATACTCGTTGTCCCGTGGATGCCTTTGCTCAGGTAGATAGCGTGCATTTCTTGAGCGACGGCGGGGGTGAGGGGCGCGCCCGCGAGATGGCTGCATTTTGATTCAGCCTCGCCTAGGAGCAGCCATGTTCGGCGCCCGAGGGGCCCAAGGTCGAGCAAAAAGGTCAGCCATGGGTGCGTCTCTTCATACTTCCGCTTCGTCGTCATGGCCAAAGTATGGCACCTTTTTTGTCCCAGGAACTGTCCTGTTCGTTGTCCGCATAGTTGTCCCCTTTCCGCGCCGTTGTGGGGGGCGCATCAACGAGGGCTTGTGAGGAGCGTCGACTCTCCTTAGCGCCAATCGGACGACTCGATGAGCTCCTTGACGTCCTGGAAGTCACCTCCGTCGCGGAGCCACGCAATAGGTGTCTGACGGCCTTCGCCAATGAGGTCCCATTGCGGGGTGTGCATAAAGCCAGCCATATGGCTGTCACCCCAGCGTGACGTCATCACCTCTATCAGCGCCTGAAGGTGGGGAATCACCTTTCCGGGCTTGCTGACGTCGAACTGCCAATCGGGGAACCGCAGCTGACCAGTGACTTCATAGGCATAGAGGAACCCGTCGGTGACAGCGGCCCGAACTGCGTCTTCATCTCGACCCAGAAAGCCAGCAGCATCCCTGAGCGAAAGCGTTGCTAGAAGGGGAGACAGCCAGCTAGCAGCCATGCGCATGTGCAGGGAGCCCCTGGCCAAGCTGCGCTTGGTCTCCGCCAACTCCTCCGCGGTGAAGCTACCCGACTCGACGAGGAAAGCGTCTTCCGCGGAGTCCTCCTCGCCCGGCTCGTGAGGCCGCATGGATTCCAGAAGCTCGGAGAAGGCGTCGACGAACCATCGTGTGTCCACGGCGAGATGTTCCACTGCTGCTTCCAGTCGTTTCATGTCGGGACTCGGCGGCAGCGGCACGGGGGGCAGGGGGACGCTCGCCGAGTCCGGTCGCGGACTGTCTCCTGGTCTACGTCTGGGTGGGGTCGAGGAGGGCATGGCGACAGCGTTCCTGCACGTTTCGTTCGCTGCAAGAGGCCGGTACGCGACGCTCCCGAGCCAGATAACTAGCACCCGTTGTCGATATGCAAAATGACGTCTCGTAAACGAGTAGAATTTTGACAGGCATTTCACCTCCTGAAGCTAACCGCCGGGAGGTGGTTCAGTGCTGATTGCCAGGGATGCTTGTTTGACTCCATGACTACTTCAAAGGGGGGTCGGCGTCATAAAGGGGATCGTGAACTCCTAGGAACGCGCGTCCCCGTCTCGCTGGCCAAAGACGTTCGGAAGAGAGCGACGCACTTGGGCCTGAACGTCAACGACTACCTCGCGATGCTTATCGTGCAGGACTTGGTCCTGCGTGACGGCGATGGAGAGAGTTCGTAGTGGCCCGAGGGCAAGCCACAGCCAGCCCACGGATGGGGCTCGATGAGTGGGGACTGCTGATTGGCCACCCGTCGTCGACGATGAGACGTGCGATCCGGAGTCGTAGGCGTGGGGTCAGGGCAGCGTTCGCGCGGGACAAGAAGGCCTCCTGGGGCGGGTGCGTGAACTAACTAGCTCCACTCCACCCCAGGAGGTCTTCCTCATGCCCCAACGACTACAGCGAGTCGTCGCAGATTAACCAGCGCCCCTGGGCAGTACAGCTAGGCCCGCGCAGTGAGTACTGTCGGCCCGTGGACAACCTCACCTGGCTCGACTTCGTGCTCGCGGGCATCGCTGTGATCGCAGCCGCCGTCTCGATCGTGCAGGCCTTCCAAGCTCGTACCGCCCGGAAGGATGCGGCAGCGGCTCGGACTGAGGCGCAGGAGAGCGGGCGGGACGCGCAGGAGGCCGCCGACGCAGCGAACACCTCTCGCCGTGAAGCTACCGGTGCCCTCACGCAGATCGCGGACCTCATGAAGGAGCGGGCGGAAGCCCAGTCCGGGTGGGTTGTCGAGTCACAGGGTGGCGGTCACCTGGTGTGGGACGTCACCAACCGCACCGGACGGGCGCTGGTGGCGCACCTGGACATCCCTGAGCAGGGACCGGCCCGGCTGATGGACCCGATGGACTCGCTCTTCGAGACCCGGGTCGAGCCGGGGGAGTCGCTGCACTTCAAGTGGGAACGACGCGGCCCTGCAGCGCCGCTCGTGGCCCGCGTGAACGTCATTTGGTCGACGGCTGCGAAGAGCGTCTGGCGAGGCGATGCCGCCTGGGCCGAGAGCGACGGAACCGAGGAACGGGAACGCATCACGCCGTTGCGTGTGACGTGGCCGGACAGCTGAGCGAGGCTTCGAAGGCCCGGAACAGCTAACGGGGCTTGGCGGGGCGGAGGTGTTCGAGGACGAGGCGGCGGCGCGACGCACGTACGCGACCCTTGGCAAGAGCGCGACCGCGCGGCAAACGTCGCGCTCTTGTGGACGGAGAGCACCGTCCCTGCCGACTGGCGGCCGCGACGACATCGGGATCCGCTCCCGCCAGGATGCGCCTGCTCGACATCCCCTGCATGCGCGCACCGGCGGGTCCGAACTCGCTACCTCGCTAGCGGCTGGATAGGCCCCTTGCCGCACCGGGCCGGGCGCGCACCTGCCGGTACGGTTCAAGTGTCCCCACGAGGAGAGTAGCGACATGCAGGACCAGCGAGCTACACGTCACCCCCGGCGCACTCGCGCCCTCGCGCTGCTCGTTGGGGTCGCTGTCGTCGCCATTGTGGCCGCCTGCGTGCGGACGGACGTCAACCCGGACGGCCCGGAGCCGTCGGCAGTCGACACCCCGGCGCCCGCGACGGGCCCCGTCGTGGCCTTTGGGGGCTCATTCGCCTACGACGACGGCGTGAGCATCGCCACGAGCGCGCTCACTGCCCACGCCCCTTTCATTTACACCTCAGGGGCGGAAGAGGGACTCGACACGGCTCGGGTCACGGTCACGATCACGAACGGCTCGCCCGCGGCCATCTACCCGTTCGTGCACCCCGCCGCGTCGTCGGCGGGCCTCGCGACTGAGCCCCTGTACGGAGGCGTCGACCAGCTCGGCTTCAGTCCGTTGTCACCCATCCAGCCGGGAGCGAGCCTCGGCTTCGAGCTGCGCTACAACGTCCGGGACACCTCGGCCGTCTCAATCCCCCTCGCTCCGAACTTCACCTACCAGCCCGTAACTTTCGCCACCGACCCCGCCATGGACCTGGCGCCGGGTCCGCGGTACGTGGATGCTCGCGGAGAGGAATGGGCCGAAGACCTGTGGTGCCGGGCCTGGCAGTCCGACACCATCGGCTCTCTGGAGCTGCGGTTCCGGAGTGGGCCGAGCGACCCAGACACGAGCCAGTCGCTCGTGGCGCGTGCGCCTGCGCTGTGGCAGGTCGACGACGCGACGATCGAGCGCTTCAAGGCGAACGCCGCACTCACGGCGCCACTGCCGACCTGCTGGGCCGACTGGAGCGACCTCGACTACTGGGTCGACTTGGCGCGGCGCAGCGGCCCGCCGCCGACGGCCCCCGTGGCCCCTGCGGAGGGCGAACTGGGCGGCGGCGTGCCGGTACCAAGCGTCGACAGAGATGCGAACGGGCTCGACTGCTGGCGCGTCTGGAAGGTCCGCTGCGTGTTCTGACGCTGGAGAGGAGCTTGGTGGGCATGTGGCTGCGGAACCGCTCGGCCACTCACTTGCTGATGGCCTTGATGTCGCGGTGAGCGTGGAGGCCAAATTCGGGGACCTCGATAACGTGTCTCCCCTCCCTGGCGATGGGCTGTCGCTCGCCTCGGGGGTCAGGGCCGGCGGCGTCTCTACCACCACTTGTCACTCTCAACGATGTTGGCAATGGCGGCGGGATCTCCGCCGTCGCGCAGCCAGGATCGCGGCGTCTTGCGGCCCTCAGCTACGAGGCTGCGCTGTCTGACGGACATGAAGGCACTGATCGAGATCCAGTCCCACTACTCGGTCAGGACGGGCAGGACGGTCTCGAGGTGGGGGATGAGCTTTCCGGGTGAGCCGAGGCTGAACTGCCAGCGGGGGAATCGGAGCCTGCCCCGGACAGGAATGCCGTAGATGCGCTGCTCCTCAGCCGCGACCAGGACTTCCTTCTGCGTCCAGCCTAGAAATTGAGCAGCTGTGTTCGCGGACCACGTTTCTTGATACGTCCTGAGCCACAGCTCTCCGGCGCTCTTCTCAAGCGACCCTCTCGCGACGCTTCTTTCGGAGGCCACGAGCTCGGCCTCCGTCATAGCGCCGGACTCGATGACGAACTTCCGTTCCTCGGCAGTCATGCCGGGTCCTCCACTGCGCTTCTGGCGTCGGAGGAAGTCCGTGAGGCCCCCTACGAGCCAGCGTCCGTCGACGCCGAGGGCGTTCACGGTGTCAACGAATTCGGTCACTGCGTCGTCGGACGGGTCGAGGGTTAGGGGTAGGGCCTCGTGGCCGGCCGCATCTCGGTAGATGGGACTCGGTGGTTGGTTGTCGTTGTCACTCATAGGCCGACCGTATGACGGCTCCTGCCTGTTCAGAGGCAAGCTTTCGGGGCCACGGCGTTGGTGGACCGCCTCGCCCTCCACGGTGAAGGTTTCGAATAAGAAATGATGCAAATTGGGTTTACACATAAACGAGCGAGATCTTCACACATCAGACATTTCCCTTCGCTCGGAGGTCCCGTGCCTAGATGCAGACCCTTCTGCCGTAAGGCCGGGCGTGTCGCCCGAAGCTGAAGTGTGGGCGTTCCGCGGCCTGCCACGGGGTGTTCGAGGGGCATCTCCAGGGTATCCCGAGGCCCGCACCCGACCAGCTGTTTCCCAACGACGACTTGCCGGCCCAGGTTCCCCCCATTTGACGACCTGCATACCTGAGACAGTGAGACCCTTTTGCGCAAGCGCGGCCGGCAGTGCCGCTGGTTGAGCCGCGACGGGTGCCTCAGGCGCTCGGGCCGGCGAGGCCGAACAGGGCGACCACCTCGTCGAGGTCGCGGCCGAGGACGAGGTCGAGGGGCCCGACGTCGCGTGCGTCCCTCAGCTGCGCGACGACCGCGCCCGACGAGCCTTCGACAGCACGGGTCCTGCCCGCGACCATGAGCTGCACCGGCTCGGCCCCGGCGCGCACCGGCGCGTCGGGCAGCGGGTCGAGGCCGTCGGCGGCGCGCCGGTCGAGGGCGAGCGCCGCCAGCACCCAGCGTTCCGCAAGGCCGACCGGGCGCAGCGACGCCAGGGGTGACCGTCGCCCCCGGCCGAAGACGACCGTCATGCTGTCGCGGCACTCGACCTGCCAGGCGACGCCGTTGATCTCGAACCGGCAGATCACGTCGGAGTGGAGGTCGACCACCGCCCCGAGGTGCTCCATCGCCCGCACGCACGTCGGGCCGAGCAAGCGTGCGGTCGTCGCGGCCTCGCGCTCCCGGCGCTCGCGTTCGGGTGCCGCCTGGGCGAGCGGAGCGTGCTCGGCGCTGAGCGCTTCCCGGTCGAGCGGTGCACCCTGGGCGAGGCGCGCGTGCAGCCACGCCGGGTCGAGCTGGCCGAGGTAGCGGAAGCGCACTTGGACGACCCCTGCGGGACCCGACGCTGCGAGGGGCCTGTCGGGGACGAGCAGGGCGACGCCGTGGTCGACCGACCACACCGCGACGACGGTGCCGTCGACAATGGCCACCCACGACCAGCCCTGCGCGCGCACGTCGGGGCTGCTGTGCTCGACCACGTCGCCGACGAGCGACCCGGCCGGGACCCGCATCTCACGGCGGTGCGACCGGGCATCGTCGCCCATCGACACGCTCTCTCGGTCGGCGACGACGACGAGGTCCGCGGGTACGTCGCTCGACGCCGCGCCGACGAGCCGAGACCAGATCCCCATGAAGGTGACGCTACCGGCTGATCAGTCCGGCTGCTCTGGGGACGCCCCCTGCCCCGCGAAGGACGTGGCCTGGCGCTCGAACAAGGCCCCGTCCGCCTCGGGCAGGAGGTGGCTCGCGCCGTATTCGAGCGTCAGTGACCCCGGCTCCCGGCCGGCTTCCACGCTCGCGCAGATGCTTTCGACCTCGCGTCTCTCGGGGCGCTGCTCGACCGTGTCCGGACTTGAGTGCATGATCGAGAAGCATCGGAGATCAGTGCAGCCCTGAAGTCCTTCGGACAGCTCGCCGGCGACGTGATTCACCGCATGACGGTCCGGCGCCAGGTGCCGCCGTCGCAGCTCAGCTGCAGGTGTAGGTGACGCCGTCGACGACGTGGGTGCCCGGGCCGAGGTCCGCGCAGGTCTCGAGGAGGGTCGAGGCGCCGACGATGGCCGCGACGATGAACGCGACGGTGAGCAGCAGCACCACGATCGAGATGATGATGCCGGCCAGCGAGAGGCCGCGGGGCTGACCGGCTCGGCCGAGACGGCGGAACGAGATCGTGCTCATGATGAGGCCCGCGATCGCCAGGAAGCCGAAGAACGACAACACGAAGCCGGCGATCTCGAACCCCCGCGACGGACGCTGGGCCGCCCCTCCCTCATGCCCGGCCCCGGGCGCCTGCGGCACGCCGCCGTACTGCTGCCCCCCGCCCTGCGGCCCGCCGTACTGCTGGCCCTGCTGCCCATTCTGGTCGCGTCCGTCAGTCATCTCGGTCCCCCGTCGTCGAGTGGTGCTGGTGCCACGACCCTACCGAGGCCTTGAGCGAGCGTCACGACCGCCACCTCCCCGCGGCGTGCCAGGCCTCACCGAACCTGGCCCCGACAGGGCCTGGTTGCTCCGAACCACCGACCGTAGGGTCGGAGACATGGACAACCGAGCCGAGGTCCGCGACTTCCTCGCCACCCGCCGCGCACGCCTCTCGCCCGAACAGGCCGGCGTCGTCAGCGCCGGCGGCCAGCGCCGCGTCCCCGGGCTCCGCCGCGACGAGGTTGCCCGCCTCGCTGGCGTCAGCGTCGACTACTACACCCGTCTCGAACGCGGCAACCTCGGCGGCGTCTCCGACAGCGTCCTCGACGCCATCGCCCGCGCCCTCGGCCTGGACCAGGCCGAAACCGACCACCTCTACGACCTCGCCCGCGCCTCCGTCCCCTCCCGCCGCAAGCCCCTGGTCCCCAGCGGACAGAAGATCGCCCAGTCCCCGGTGCAACACATGCTCGACGCCATGACCGGCGCCGTCGCCATGGTCACCAACACCCGCATGGACCTCGTCGCGGCCAACGCCCTCGGCTTCGCCCTGTACTCCGACATGTACCGCAGCACCCTGCGCCCCGCCAACCACTCGCGCTACATCTTCCTCGACCCCGGCGCCCACGACTTCTACCCCGACTGGGAGCGCGCGGCCGCCGTCAACGTCGCCATCCTCCGACGCGACGCCGGCCGCAACCCCCACGACCCCGGCATCACCGCCCTCGTCGGCGAACTGTCCATCCGCAGCGACGAGTTCCGCGCCCGCTGGGCCGCCCACGACGTCCGCCGCCACTACACCGGCGCGAAAGAGTTCCGGCACCCGGTCGTCGGCCTGCTCGAGCTGGACTTCCAGGTGATGGAACTCCAGGACACCCCCGGGCACTCGCTCACCGTCTACACGGCCGTCCCGGGCTCCGCGTCCGACGAGGGGCTGCGCCTCCTCGCCTCGTGGGCGGCGACCGAGGACGTCGTCGAACGCGCCCGGTCCGCCGACCCAGTCGCCTGACCCGCACCTCCTTCTTCCTCCCGCACCACCGGGCTCACCCCCAGGAGGCGCATCCCCGCGCCCGAAAGGACCTCACCATGTCGACAGCGCCCGTCCCCACCCGCGCTCACCGCGCCTCCGTCGCCGGAGGGCCCGCCGAGCGGCTGCCGGTGTTCTCGCTCGTCGTCCTGGCGACGATGGGGTTCATCCTCGTCGCGATGGAGACGATGCCGGCCGGCCTGCTGCCCGTCATCGCGGACGGCCTCGCCACGAGCGAGGGTGCGGTGGGACTGCTCATCAGCGCCTACGCACTCGGCACCGTGGTCGCGACCGTGCCGGCCATCACGCTCACCCGGGGGATGCGTCGCAAGCCGCTCCTCCTGATCGCGATCACCGGCCTGGTCGTGGCGAACACGGTGACGGCGCTCTCGCCCGTCATCGCCCTCGCCCTCGTCTCGCGGTTCGTGGCCGGAGCGTTCTCGGGCGTGATCTGGGGCATGCTCGCGGCCTACGGACGCCGGATCAGCCCGCCCGACCGTGCCGGACTGTCGCTCGCGATCGTCTCGGCGGGTGCGCCCGTCGGGTTCGCGTTCGGGACGCCGCTGGGCTCGTGGCTCGGGACGGCCTTCGACTGGCGGTGGTCGTTCGGCGGGCTGACCCTGCTCGGGGTCGTCGTCTTCGCGCTCGTGGCGAGCATCGTCCCGGACGCGGCACCGGCACCGGCGGGGGCGCGGCTCTCGCTCGGGCGGGTGTTCCGCATCCCGGGGATCGCCGTGATCCTGGCCGTCATCGCCGCGTGGATGCTCGCCCACAACACGATCTACACCTACGTCTCGCCGTACCTGCGGGCCGGTGGGTCGGGGCTCGGCGTCGACGTCACGCTGCTGATCTACGGCATCGCCTCGATCGGCGGGATCGTCGTCACCGGGGCGCTGCTCGACCGGCACCCGCGCGCCCTGCTGCACGGCAGCGTCGCCCTGTTCGTCGTCGCGGGGGTCGTCCTGCTCGTCGGGCACGCCTCGGTGCCGGCGGTGGTCGTCGCCGCGGTGCTCTGGGGTGTGACGTTCGGCGGCGCGTCGGCCCAGCTGCAGGCGGCGCTCACCACCGTCGGCGGCGACAACGCCGACGTCGCGAACGCCTTCCTGCCGGTGGCGTTCAACGTGGCGATCTTCTTCGCGGGGATCGTCGGGGCGGCCCTGCTGACCGTGGCCGACGGGCTCGTGCTTCCCTTGGTGATGATCGGGTTCGGGGTCGTGGCGTTCGCGCTGACGGTGTACGGGCGGCGCAACGCGTTCCCGGCCGGGCTGTGATCGGCCGGTCTCGGCGTCACCGCCGACGTGTCACCCCGCGGTGCCACGCCTCACTGCTCCCGCAGCACCTTCGCCATCGGGCGGCCGCACGCGACCTCGTCCACGAGCTTGTCGAGGCGGCGGATGTTCGCGGTCAGGTCGTCGTCGAGGGCCTCGATGCGGACGCCGCAGATGACGCCCGTCACGAGCGAGGCCCGGGGGTTGAGGTCGGCGGCCGCGAAGAAGTCGCGGAACGTGGTGCCGTCGGCGACGTGCTGGTCGATCTCTCCGTGGTCGTAACCGGTCAGCCAGGTCACGACCTGGTCGACCTCGGCCTTCGTGTGGCCCTTGCGTTCGACCTTGGCCACGTACAGGGGATAGACCCTGGCGAACGGCATGTCGTCCAAGCGGCTCATGCCGGAATCGTACGCGGACCAGTCGACCGACACTGCGCCTCCTCGGCCGACCTAGGGTGAAGGCGTGCCCTACCAACCGGACGGGACCGCAGCCGCGGCCGATGACACCTCGCCCTTCGCGCATCGGCTCGCCGACCGCTTCCTCGACGACTACGTGCCCGGCCTCACGCTGGAGCACGGCTCGTACCGCGTCACGGCGGACGAGATCGTCGACTTCGGCCGCCGGTTCGATCCGCACGACATGCACGTCGACGCCGAACGGGCCGCGGTGACTCCCCTCGGCGGACTCGTGGCCAGCGGCTGGCACACCACCGCCATGATGATGCGCCTGATGGTGGAGTCCTACCTCAACCAGGGCGCCAGCGTCGCGTCGCCCGGCGTCGACGAGTTGCGCTGGTCGGCTCCCGTCCGCCCCGGGGACGTGCTCCGCGCCCGGTTCACCGTCGTCGACGCCCGACCCTCGGCCTCCCGTCCCGACCGGGGAGTGGTCCGCACCCGCATCGAACTCCTCGACCAGCACGACCAGGCCGTGATGACGCAGGTCATGACGAACCTGATCCTGGCCCGCCCCGTCGCCGGCTGACCCGGCCTGCGACCAGCTGACCACGGCCTGCGACCAGCTGACCCCGGCCTGCCCGCGACAGAGCCCGGATCACCCGGCCCGAGTCCCCGAACGCCCGACGCCGGCGTCCTCGAGGGCTCCCAAGTAGCGCGTGAGCGCGTCGCGGTTGTGGGTGAGGAACTCGATCTTCTCGGTCATCCGGTCGCGCTCGGTCTCGAGCAGCTCGACGAGCCCCGGTTCGGCGTTCTCGACGACGATCGTCTGCGGCTGGCCGAGGCAGGGCAGGATGTCCGTCACGATGCGCGTGGGGATGCCCGCGTCGATCAGGCCGCGGATCTTGCCCACCCGGTCGACGAGGCGCTCGTCGTAGTCGCGGTAGCCGTTCGCCAGGCGGGTCGGGGTGATGAGGCCCTGCTCTTCGTAGTAGCGGAGCATCCGCGACGGGACGCCCGTCCTGGTCGACAGCTCACCGATGCGCACGAGTCCTCCTCCGGCTTGACCTTCACACTAATGGCAACGTTCATGCTGGAGGCATGTCTGACGTACGAGAAGAAGAACGAGCACACCTGAGGATCGGGATCATCGGGGCCGGCTCCATCGGTTCCACCATCGCCCGCCGCCTCGCCCGCCACGGGCACGACGTCGCCATCGCCAACTCGCGCGGCCCCGAGACGATCGACGAGGCGGCCCTCCGCACCGGCGCCCGCGCCGTGGACGCCGCCGAGGTCGCCCGGGGCGTCGACGTCCTCATCGTCTCGGTGCCGATGAACCGCAACGCCGACATCGCCGAGCACGTCCGCTCGGCCCCCGAGGGCGCGGTCGTCGTCGACACGTCGAACTACTACCCCATGCGTGACGGCTCGATGCACGACTTCGAGCAGGGCGTCCCCGAGAGCGTCTGGCTGTCCGAGCTGTTCGGACGCCCGATCGCCAAGGCGTGGAACGCGATCATCTCGCAGTCGTTCGACGCGAAGGCCACCGAGCCCGGCGACCCCTCCCGCGTCGCCATCCCCGTGGCCGCCGACCGTGACGCCGACCGCGCCGTGGCCATGCGGCTCGTCGAGCAGACCGGGTTCGACGCGGTCGACGCCGGCGTCCTCGCCGAGTCCTGGCGCCAGCAGCCCGGCTCGCCCGTCTACTGCACCGACCGCACGCGCGCCGAGATGCCCGGGTGGCTCGCCGCCGCCGAGAAGGAGCGCGTCCCGCAGCGCCGCGACCTCGCGATGGAGGCCATCGGCGGCTACGTCGAGGCCGGCGGCACCGTCGACGGACCGTTCCTCGTGGCGATCAACCGCGCCTGCTACAGCTGACGCGACCGAGCGCAGGAGGCGCGGTGCCGGTCGGGCCGGCACCGCGCCTCCTCGACGTCACCGGTCAGCGCGCGGCGAGCTGCGGGTAGAGCGCCTCGAGCGGCGCCGACAGGCCCGCCTTCACCTGGCGTGAAGTCTCGTCGGCGAGGACCTCGTGCTCGCCGGCCTCGAGGGCGTCGAGCACGTCGGCGACCAGGGTCGCCGGGTCGGTCTTCGCGTCCGTGACGCCCGCGGCCATCGCGGTGTCGACGTAGCCCACGTGCACGCCGACGACCTGCACGCCCGCGGGCTGCAGCTCGAGGCGCAGCGAGTTCGTGGCCGACCACAGCGCCGCCTTCGTCGCCGAGTAGATGCCCGCGACGGCGAACCACGACAGCGCCGAGTGGATGTCGACGATGGCCGTGCCGCCGCCGTGAGCCGAGAGGAGCGGCGCGTAGGCCCGGGCGAGGAACAGCGGCCCGAGGAAGTTGGTCTCGACGTTCGCGCGGATCTCGTCGTCGGTGTGGCTGAGGATGCCGGGCGTGGGGGTGCTCGCACCGGCGTTGTTGACCAGCACGGTGACGTCGGGCGCCGCCTCGACGACAGCGGCGATCGAGGCCGGGTCGGTCACGTCGAGGGTGAGGGGCACGACGCGCTCGTCGTCCCAGGTGCGCGGGGTGCGGGCCGTGGCGTAGACCTTCGCGGCGCCTCGGGCGAGGGCGGCCTCGACGAAACGGGTGCCGATGCCCCCGTTCGCTCCGGTGACGAGGACGACGGAGCCGGTGATGTCGGTCATGGGTGTTCCTTCCGGGGTGGTGCGAGGATGAGGCGGCTCGAGACCGAGTCGCCATAGGTGACTCATGTCATAATTGAGTTCAGTCAGTTTCTATTCCGGGAGATCCGAATGACGTCGTCAGCCCCGCCGCTCGGCCGGCGCGAGCGCAACAAGCAGGAGAAGCTCGAGCGCATCACGCGGGCCGCGTCCGACCTGTTCAGCCGACACGGGGTCGACGAGGTGACGACGCAGCAGATCGCCGAGGCGGCCGACGTCGGCGCCGGCACGCTCTTCCTCTACGCCCGCACGAAGGGCGAGCTGCTGCTGCTCGCGCAGAACGCGGCCTACGCGCGCTCCCTCGACGAGGGGATCCGCGCCTCCTCGTCCGCCTCGACCGCCCTGGACGCGGTCGTCGCCGTCCTCGAGCCGATCGTGCACTGCAACCGGGCCCAGGTCGAGAACGGCCGCACCTACCTGCGCGAGATGGCGTTCGGCGACGCGACCGAGCCGCACCACGCCGAGGCGCTCGCGATCGTGGCCAGGACCGAGGAGGCGGTGGCCGGGATCGTCGCGCGCCTCACCTCGGCGACGCCCTCCGACGCGGCCGCGTTCGCGCACGTCGTGTCGGCGGTGATGATGCTCGCGATGTCGTCGGCGGTCGACGAGTCCGTCCCCGACGACGAGATCGTGGCGGGGGTGCGACGCCAGCTCGAGGTGATCCTGCCGCGCTGACGTGCCACGTCGGCCGTGGTGCCGGCCGTCACGGGAGGGTGACGACCGCCTTCCCGCGGATGCGGACCTTCCCGAGGCCGTCGAGCGCGGTCGCCGTCTCGGCGAACGGGTGCGTCGCGCCGACGACCGGTCGGATCGCGCCCGCGTCGACGAGGGCGGCGATCTCGGCCAACTGGCCGCCGTCGGCGCGCATGAAGAGGAACTCGTACGAGACACCGAGCTTCTTCGCCTGGGCACGCACCTTGCGGCTGAGGCCGGCGATCGCGAGGCGCACGACGGGGTTCAGCCCCGCGGCCTTGGCGAAGACGGGAGTGGGCGGGCCCTGGATGCCGATGGCGATGCCGCCGGGGCGGAGCACCCGGAGCGACTTCGCCAGGTTCTCGGCGCCCAGGCTGTCGAGGACGAGGTCGTAGCCGGACAGCTCCTGCTCGAAGTCCTGGGTGCGGTGGTCGATGACGACGTCGGCACCGAGCTCGCGCACGAAGTCGGCGTTCGACGAGGAGGCGGTGGTCGCGACGTGCGCGCCGAGGTGCTTCGCGAGCTGGATCGCGATCGAACCGACCCCACCGGCACCCGCGTGGACGAGGACCTTCTGACCGGGCTGCACGTCGCCGCGTTCGACGAGGGCCTGCCAGGCGGTGAGGGCCACGAGGGGGAGCGACGCGGCCTCGACGGTGCTGATCGAGGTCGGGGCGAGGGCGACGTCGGCCTCGTCGACGGCGATGCGCTCGGCGAAGGTGCCGATCCGGTGGTCGCGGGGGCGGGCGAACACCTCGTCGCCGGGCTCCAGGCTGCGGACCGAGCCGCCGACCTCGATGACCGTGCCGGCGACGTCGTGGCCGAGGACGAGGGGCGTCCGGTACGGGAGGACCAGCGTGAACTCGCCCTCGCGGATCTTCGCGTCGAGGTGGTTCAGACCGGCGGCGGCGACCGCGATCAGGACGTCGTGGTCACCGACGGTCGGCTCGGGCACGTCGACTTCGTGCAGGGGTTTCGCGTAGGCGTCGAAGGCGAAGGCTCGCATGGGGTGCTCCTGGGGGGCTGGGGCTGAGGCTGCGGGTGATGGGCTCGCCGGCGCGGCCCGTGACGTCCTCAGTCCGAGGGGTCTCGGCGTCGAGCATCCGAGTGTGCTCAATCCTGAGTGCGCTCAACAAATTTGTCAAGAACGGACCTCGACGGTGACCGACCCGTCGCCGAGCGTCGTCGCGCCTCCTCGGCTCCGCCGTCCCCAGCCCACGGGGCCGTCCCCAGGCCGAGGCGTCGGGCGCGGCCCGCGGGGTCGGGCACGTGCTCAGTCCTCGGGGTGCAGGCTCTCGTCGGCGGCGGACGTCGTCCACGAGGTGAAGTGCACGGTGAGGTCGGCGCGCGAGGGGGCGCAGCAGAAGGGGCCGGCGCTCGCCGCGGCGTCCGGGGAGAGCGGGGCGACGCGGACCAGGCGCCACGGCTCGGCGTCGACCCGGGCCCGGATGGTGAGCGCGTCTCCGGAGCGGCTGGCTCGGATCGTCACGGTGCGGCCGGTCCAGTCGACGGGGGAGAGCGACCAGTCGGACCGGCCCCGCGTGACCACGGCGCCGAGGCTCTGCTCGCCGTCGCTGAGCTCGACCCCGGCCTTGACCCAGGTCTCGGGGTCGACCGAGACGAAGATCCCGGCCTGGTCGAACTGGGCCGAGAAGTCGAGCACGAACGACACCTCCATCGCGGTGCCCTGCTCGAACGGGGCGACCAGGGCGTGCTCGGTGTCGTGGACGAACCCGTACGACGTGAGGCGCCAGGCGTCGCTGCCCTCGGCCGCCGTGACGCGCATGCCGTCGTCGGCGACGTCGACGGCGGTGGGCTCGGTGGTCCAGGTGCCGGTGGTCCAGGGGATGTCGGTCATGGGGGCCTCGTGCTCGGTGGTGGTCGGGGGGAGTGGCGGCGTTGACATCGGTGGTGCCGTCGGCGGTGGCGTCAGCGCCGGCGTCAGCGCTCGTGCGTCGGGGCGTCGCCGGCCTCGAGGGCGGCGTGCTGCCTCTCGACACGGCGGGTCAGGGCCATGGCCCGCAGCCCGACCACGATCGAGGCCGACCCGCTGAGGATCATCAGCACGCCGAGGACGTCGGCATCGCCCGGGGTCATCAGCGCGCCGCACACGACCACTCCGGCGGAGAGGAGGAGCTGCAGGGTCGTCCACGTCGTCGTCGTCATCCCTCGACCCTACGAGCGTTCGGCCGCGAACGGCTCGGCCGCGCGACGGAGCGACCCGAGGAGGCGCGGTGCCGGATCGAATCGCACCGCGCCTCCTCGGCGACTTCCTGGGGTCTCGGCGCCTCAGTCGGCGTCCCGGCCGGCGTAGTCCTCGTCGGTGATGCGCTCGAGCCAGGTCGTGGTGGTGGCCGGGTCGTCGGCCGCCTCGAGGACGGCGACGTGCTCCATGAAGCTGCCCTCGGCGGCGGCGTGGAAGTGATCCTCGCCGGGCGCGAGGTAGATCGTCTGCCCGGGGTGGACGTCGACGACCTTCCCGTCGCGGGTGCCGAAGCGGGCGACGCCCTCGGTGACGTACAGGAACTGGCCCCGCGCGTGATGGTGCCAGGCGGTCCGCGCGCCGGGCGCGAAGCGGACCTTCGCGACCGTCGCGCGCTGGTCGTCGGTCTGCGGGGTGACGATGGGGTCGACCCACACCTGGCCCGGGAACTGCTCGTCGGGGTTCAGGGTCGTGGGCTGCGGGGGCAGGATCTTCACGGGTTCCTCACTTCTCGTCGGTGTCGTCGTCTGCGTCGTCGGTGAAGAGCTCCTTGGCGACGCCCATGGCGGCCATCCCGCGGGGCCAGCCCGCGTAGAGCGTCACGTGGGTGATCGCCTCGACGAGCTCGTCCCGGGTGACGCCGTTCTCGACGGCGCGGCCGAGGTGGAACCGCAGCTGCTCGGTGTTGCCGCCGGCGGCGAGCACCGCGACGGTGACGAGGCTGCGGTCCCGCGCGGACAGTTCGGGGCGGTTCCAGACGTCGGCGAAGAGGACGTCGTCGGTGAGTTCGGCGAGCTTCGGGGCGAAGTCGCCGAAGAGGGTGCGCCCTCCGCCGACCTGGACGGGCTGATCTGACATGGGTCTGCTCCTGGGGTGGGTGTCGGGCCGGGACGTCCGGTGCCGGACGCCGGCTCGGGGCGGCGGGGTGCCTGCCCGGCCGGGTCGCTCTCGACGCTAGGCCGGCGCGGGCGGGGCAGGGAGGCCCCGCCAGGGTCCCTCAGCCCCGCCACGCCCCGCCCCGGCGGGAGCCGGGCGCCGACGTCGCACCGCCGACTGGACGTCGCACCGCGCACGTGGGCGGTGCGACGTTCAGTGGGCGGTGCGACGCGGGGCAGCGACGCGGGGCAGCGACGCGAGGGGGGTACTGCTGGGACAGGGGGCGGCGGGACCCGACGGGCACCGCGCCTCCTTGGTTGTCTGGGGTGCGGCGCGTCAGCGACCGCGACGCACGAGAGAGAAGAGACCACATGTCGACCTGGTTGATCACCGGCTGCTCCACGGGGTTGGGGCGAGCCTTCGCCGAGGAGGCGCTGGCCCGCGGACACGACGTCGTCGTCACTGCGCGCGACGCCTCGGCCGTGCAGGACATCGCCGACGCCCACCCCGACCACGCCGTCGCCACAGCCCTGGACGTCACCGACCCCGACCAGGTGACCGCGGCCGTCCGCCTCGCCACCGAGCGGTTCGGCGGCGTCGACGTCCTCGTCAACAACGCCGGCTACGGCTACCGCTCCGCCGTCGAGGAGGGTGACGACGCCGACGTGGCGCGCCTGTTCGACACGCACTTCCACGGCAGCGTCCGCACCGTCAAGGCCGTCCTGCCCGGCATGCGCGCCCGCCGCAGCGGCACGATCGTCAACCTGTCGTCGATCGGTGCCCGCCGCACGGGCCCCGGCTCGGGCTACTACGGCGCCGTCAAGGCCGCGATCGAGCAGATGACCATGGCCCTGCGCACCGAACTCGCCCCGCTCGGCATCACGGCGACGGTCGTCGAACCGGGCTCGTTCCGCACCGACTTCTCGGGGCGCTCGCTCACGCAGTCCGCCACGCCCATCGCCGACTACGCCGAGACCGCCGGACGTCGCCGCATCGAGGCCGACACCTCGGACGGCACCCAACCCGGCGACCCCGCCGCCGGTGCCCGCCTGCTCGTCGACGCGGTCGACTCGGGCGAGGCCCCGTACCTGCTGCTGCTCGGCTCGGACGCCGTCGAGATCGTCACGGGCGCACTCGACGACCTCCGCCGCGACGTCGACGCATGGGCGGAGCGCAGTCGCGCCACCGACTTCGACGCCTGAGCCGGTCGCCTCACCTGCAGGAGGTGCGGTGTCGGTTCAGACGACCCCGCTCCTCCTGCAGGCCGTCACCTCCGGAGTGCCCGCGACCCCCCGCGGCCACCCCGGCCCGACCGGTGACGCCCCTGCCACGACGACCCGACGGCGCCTCGTCGCCCGGGCCGGCCCACGCCGGTGACGTCGGCTGCCGGCGACGAGGTGACGCGATCGGCTGACGCGTGGCTTCGAGGTCACGCTAGTCCAGTTGGTACTAGTCATCAATGGACGGACGAAAAAAGGTGCCCCGTTCTACGGGGCCCTGGGGGCACCGATCTCGCCGTCGCGCGAGTAGTCCTCGACCCAGGCCCGCTCGCTGTGCAGCTGGTCGAGCAGGTGCCGGAACATGGCGACCGACTGGACGGGGAAGCGCGTCGCGTCGTCGTGGCTGGCGTCGAGGTAGGCCTGGGCCGTCGCCATGCGCTCGTCGAGGGCCTGGAGGCGCGTGGCGAAGATCGTCGCCCGCGTCGCCTCGTCGACCAGGTCCAGCAGCGCGAACCGGACGTAGAACTCCTCGTCGTCGCCGGCGCGGGAGAGGGGGAAGTCGGCGACCCGCCCGATCAGCAGGTCGCGGCCCGCGTCGGTCAGCGAGAACACCTGGCGGTTCGGCCGACCCGTGGTCTCCACGGTGCGACGGTCGAGCGCGCCCCGGTCGTGCAGGCGCTTCAGCGTCGTGTAGACGGCGTTGTTGTTGACCACGCCGAGGCCCGGGCGCCGCACGTTCCGCTTGATGTCGTACCCGTGCTGCGGGCCGGCGAGCAGGTTGCTCAGGATGAGGATCTCGGTGACCATCCCCACATCATGGGGGGTCGCGGCCGGGTCGACGCGACCGCGGCGCGACCGGCCCTGCCGCGGCGCCACCACACGCGGGAGGCGCGGTGCCGGTCGGACCGGCACCGCGCCTCCTGAGGGCCCCGACGTCAGTCGGTCGGCGGCGTGTAGAACTGCAGGTCGTTGCCCTCGGAGTCCTTGAAGGGCAGGATGCGGCCCCACGGGTGCTCGCTGATCGTGCCCGTCACGTCGGCGCCGCGCGACTGCAGGTCGGCCAGCGCGTCCTCGAGGCTGCCGTCGGGCTGGAACGTGATGACCGCCCCGCCCTCGCTCGACGCCGCGGCCTCTTCTCGACCGTTGAGGCCGATCATCAGGCCGTTCGCGTCGATCTCGGTCCAGTCGTCGCTCTCGTCCTTCACCGTGAGGCCGAGCGCGTCACGGTAGAACGCCGTCGCCCGCCCCATGTCCGTCACGGGCACCCATACCGTTGCCACTCCGCTTGCCATGTCGACTCCTTCGTCCGGCACCGGACCACCCGGTGCTGCGTCTGGCTCCTTGCTACGCCGCGCACCGCGCGAGCCGAGCCGCGAGTCAGGGCACTTTCCCACCCGGAAGCGTGTCTCACGGTGACCGGTGCCCGAGCGGACCACCCGCAGGAGGCGCGGTGCCGGACGGTCGCGCACCGCGCCTCCTGCGGGCCGTCGCGTCGGGGGCCCTGCCAGGGCCTCCCACGATCGGCGCGGGGGCGTAGCGTCGATGACGAGGAGCCCGTCGTCGAGCACCGCGTTCCGACCCGCCCCTCGTCCCCGTACCGAATCCACCCCAGGAGACCCATGCGCACCGTCAACGCCTACGCGGCACCGTCCGCCACCGAGCCCCTCGTCAAGACGACCATCGAGCGCCGCGACGTCGGCCCGAAGGACGTCATGATCGACATCGCCTACGCCGGCATCTGCCACAGCGACATCCACACCGTCCGCGGCGAGTGGGGCGAGATCCAGTACCCGCAGGTCGTCGGTCACGAGATCGTCGGCACCGTCTCGGAGGTCGGCTCCGAGGTCACCAAGCACGAGGTCGGCGACCGCGTCGGCGTCGGCTGCATGGTCAACTCGTGCGGCGAGTGCGAGTACTGCAAGCGCGGCGACGAGCAGTACTGCGCCAAGGGCAACACCGGCACCTACACGAGCGTCGACCCGGCCGACGGCACCGTCACCCAGGGCGGCTACTCGCAGGCCGTCGTCGTCACCGAGGACTTCGTGCTGCGCGTGCCCGAGTCGCTCGACTACGACAAGGTCGCACCGCTGCTCTGCGCCGGCATCACGCTGTACTCGCCGCTGCACCACTGGGGCGTCACCGAGGGCACCAAGGTCGCCATCGTCGGCATGGGCGGCCTCGGCCACATGGGCGTCAAGATCGCCGCCGCACTCGGCGCCGACGTCACCGTCCTGTCGCAGACCACCTCGAAGAAGGAGGACTCGCTGCGTTTCGGCGCCAAGGCGCACTACGCGACCAGCGACGAGCAGACCTTCACCGACCTGGCGAACTCGTTCGACCTGATCATCAACACCGTCTCGGCGAAGGTCGACATGGGCGCGTACCTCGGCCTGCTGGCCGTCGACGGCACCCTCGTCAACGTCGGCGCCCCGTCCGAGCCACTCGAGGTGCCCGCGTTCGCGCTGATCCCGGCGCGTCGCAGCTGGGCCGGTTCGGCCATCGGCGGCATCCGCGAGACCCAGGAGATGCTCGACTTCTGCGCCGAGCACGGCATCGTGCCCGAGACCGAGCTGATCGACGCCGACCAGATCAACGAGGCCTACGACCGCGTCCTGAAGTCCGACGTGCGCTACCGCTTCGTGATCGACGCGGCGACCTTCGCCTGATCCGAGCCGTTCCGCCGGACGCCCCCGTACCGAGTGTGCGGGGGCGTTCGTCGTCCCCGCGGTGGGCCGTGGGCGCACCGCACCGCACCGCACCGCGTTTCGTGCACTGCACCCGGACTAGACGCGGTGCAGTGCACGAAACGCGGTGCAGTGCGTGAGCCGGGTTGCGTCGAGCCGAGGCACGGGACGCGAGGGATCAGCGGCCCCGCAGGGCGCGCATCGTGGGTGCGGCGATGGCCCCGGCGACAAGGGCTGAGGGCCACGGGACGACCCTGACGGCAGCCAGGACGACGGCGGCGAGACAGGCGCCGACGACGGCGACCAGTCCGATCGTCCGCGACCGGCGCGCCACGGGACGGTCGATCCGAGGAGCATCGTCGGTGGAACGCGGGCGATCGTCGGGCGACGAGCCGTCGGGGATCGTGACGCCGGCGGGCGGCCGGCCGACCCCCAGGGCGACCCCGACTGCGACCAAGAGGCCGACCACACCGAGTGCGACGAGGGACGCGATGCCCGGGTCCGGTGCCGACCAGGGATCGCTCGTGGCGAGTGAGGGCGCGACGAGCAGCGGTAGTGCACCGGCCAGGACGAGAGTCAGCCCGGCCAGGGCGCCGACCGTCGATCGGTGTCCGAGCTTGACCGAGTCGCTGGTGACGCGGGCCAAGGCCAAGAGCAACCAGGTGGCGACGGCGGGGACCGCGACGGAGGCGACCGTGACGGCCAGGGGGCGGACGGTGGTGACGTCTCCTGCAGACCACTGGTTGGCTACCTCGGCGGGAAGGCGTGGGGCCCACGAGACCACCGTGGCCACTCCGGCGACGATGGCGCCCGCGAGGGGCAACTGCACGAAGGCCCAGAGTCGACCGCGCCGGATCTCGACGTCGTCGAGGTGTCTGTTCTCGGTGAGAGCCGTCATGGTGATCCTCCGGCCTGGTCGCTGTCCTTCCGCATCTGCTGACACGCTGTCAGGACTGCGAGGAGGCTGTCAACCGTGTCTTTCGCATTTCCTCCGCGAGGAGGAGGAGCAGCGTACGTGGCTGCGCGCGTCATGACGAGGCAGCGGGGTCGAGGAGGAAGAGCCCGGCCAGACGACCGTCGGGGTGGCACGAGACGCGACCGACCATGTCGCCGGCCTCGAAGTGGAGGGGGACGTCCACGACGGTGAAGTCGCCGGAACGACGCGCCGTGGGCGTGCCGCTCGACTCGAACGCCCCGACGGAACCGAGGACGTGGCTCCACACGTCGCCGAGCTGCGTCGGGCCCATGGCCTTCTTCATCTCGTCGTCGAAGAGGGTGTGGACCTCGTCGGGGCGACCCGTGCTGAGCAGGTCGAAGACGGTCGTCGCCCGCTCGACGGAACCCGACGTGACGTCCTTCTCGAGCGGGCGTCCCGTCCTCGGGTCGATCACCTGGCCGAACCTCTGGTAAGCGGCTTGACGTGAGATGGACATGACGTCTCCTACTTCCTGCCAGGTCGCCCCGGCGTCGCGGGCATCGGTCACGAGGGCTGCGAGGACGGCCTCGAGGTCGGCTTTCATCCCCGCCGCGCGCTGCACGGCGACGAGGGTCGAGGACCGGTCGTGTCGACCGTGCACCGACGCCGCGAGACCCTGGACCCGGGCGAGGAGGCTCGCGAGCAGGGACGGGGTGCGGGAGGGGGTCGACATGTGTAAAGACTAGATTGACACGTGTCGTGGCGTCAAGATCGGCTTTCGTCCCGCTGGTCCATGTGTTCTCCTGGCTCACCCGCTCCCGCCCTCGCACCCAGTTCCGAACCATGCACCCCGAAGCTTCCGGGTGCATCGTTCGAAACCGGGTGCAGCGCGGCACGGTTCACCTCCCGGACACCCGCCGCCCCTACGCTGACCGCGACAGCGCCTAGGGTTCCGGGGTCCCACGATCCGACTGGTCCGAGCGGCGCCACGGTCGGGCGCCATCGCCGGGCCGTCATCTGAACGGACAAAAGCCTGGAGGACCCGTTCGGCGCGCCCCGCGCCGAGCCGATGGGTCCTCGCATGTCCACCACCGCCCTCCTGCTCGTCCTCGCCGCCGCCGTCTGCCACGCCGGCTGGAACGTCGTCGCCCACGGGGTGAGCCGCCTCGGCACCCCCTTCCTCTGGTGGGGAGCCGTCGCCAGCACCGTGCTCTGGCTGCCGGTCGTCCCCTTCACGGGCGGCCTCGGGGCGAGCGTCGGCGGCCTCGCGGTCGGGGCGGGCGTCTCGGCCGTGCTGCATGTCGTCTACATGACGGTGCTGCAGCGCGGCTACGCGGTCGGCACCCTGTCGACCGTCTACGCGACGGCTCGCGGCAGCGGCCCGGCCGTCAGTGCGGGCCTCGCCGTCCTGCTGCTCGGCGAGCGGCTCTCGGCGACGGCCGTGGTGGGCATCGCCGTGGTGGTCGCGGGGGTGGTGGCGACCGGACTGATCGACCGGCGGTCGACCGGCTCTCCGGCGCCGCGCCTCCTGCACGGGCCGTCGACCGCGTCGACGCCGGCC